>DATDLP010000035.1:0-6293 GCA_036519255.1 Croceibacterium sp. | reverse complement strand
GACGCCGCTACCCGCTCTCGAAGATCGTTCGAATAGGGTCTCGCCATACCTGCTGGCCTCCAAACCCAGCCAGCAGGTTGAATCAGAACTCACCCAACTTGGGAATCCCAAACGATTCAGACCAGATGAGTCAGACTCTAGAAGTCGATCCCGACCTTCACGCCGACCGTGCGCGGCTTGATCACGTAGTCGTAGAACACGCCGCCGGTGGTGGTGTCACCCTCGGGATCGCCGCAGACCGTCTCCTGGCACTGGACACTCGTGCTGTAGCGGCCGTTGCTGTCGAACAGGTTGGTGGCGAACAGCTCGATGCGGTAGTCGCCTCCCGCGGCGCCGATGCTGAAGTCGGCCGTGGTGTAGGCCGGGAATTCGCCCTTGATCCCGTTCTGTATGTCGCGCAGGTCGCTGCGCCGGCTGCCGAGATGCGAGACCGCGCCCTGCACATGCCCGTCCCACATGCCGCCGAGCGCGAATTCGTAGCGGGCGATGACGTTGCCCTTGAATTTCGGAGTCAGCGGCAACCGCGTGCCTTCCGGCGCCAGCTCGACGTTGTCGTTGCTGTCGTCGCCGTCGTCGGTGTACGGGACCGAGCAGTCGAAATCGACGTTGGCGATCGCGCAGAACGGCTCGCGGATCTCGGCATCGTTGTAGTTGCCGTTGAGGGTGAGGCTGAACCCGCCGCTCTGGTACCCGAGATCGACGTCGATGCCACGGATGCGGGCAATGCCGGCGTTGCGGATCTCGGTCAGGCCGTTGGCACCGATGAAGGACAGCTGGATGCCGTCCCAGTCCTGCTGGTAGATCGAGCCGTTGAAGCGCAGCGCGCCGAACTGTGTCTTCCAGCCCAGCTCGTAGTTGTCGAGCTGGTCGGCGCCATAAGGTGGCAGCGTGCCGCGCCGGTTGATCCCGCCCGGACGGAAGCCGCGCGACCATGTGGCGTAGACCATGACGTCCGGATTGATCTCGTAGGTCAGGTTGAGCTTGTGGATGAAGTCGGTGTCCGAAGTCTCCTTGTCGAGGTTGGTGCACGGGCTCCCGTCGACCACCGCCGGGCCCTGGCAGGCATAGACCGGATTGCTGCTGTAACCGGGGTTCTGGTAGCCGAAGAAGCCGACCAGCGAATTCTTGTAATTGTAGACCCGGATGCCGCCGGTGAGGGTCAGTGCATCGGTGATGTCGAAGCTGAGCTCGCCGAACGCGGCATAGTCGCGATCGACGCGCTCCTGCTGGGTCAGCCAGATGTTGTCCTGGGTACCCGCGACCTCGAGGAAGTCGGCGATGCCGTCGATGATGTAGTGCTGCACGATCTCGTGCTGCTGGCGCTGCGCGAACAGGCCGGCGAGCACCCGCCAGCGGTTCTCGGCCGGTGAGCTGACCCGGACCTCGCCGAACCAGCGACGATAGTGGTCCTCGCCCTGGATGTACTGGTTCGGGCTGACGAGGTCGTAGTTGTTGTCGTAGAAATATTCCCCATAGCCACTGAGCGCGTCGTAGAAGTAGGCGTAATCGGAATAGTCCTGCGCCACCTCGTCGTCGCGCCACAGGTAGCCGCCGGCGGCTACCATGTCCCAGCTGCCGAGCCTGCCTTCGATCGTCAGCGCAGCCGAGACCCACTCGTCCTTGCTGTATTCGGGATTGTACTGGACGACCTGCAGCTCGTCGGTGACCGCGCTCGAGCGCTCCTGCGCAAACAGGCCGTCGCCCTCGGTGCGCTGGTACATCACCGTCGGACGCAGGGTCCAGCTGTCGTCGAGATCGATGCCGAGCGCCGCGCGGGCGCCGTAAGTGTCGACCTCGTTGTAATCCTCCTCGACCAGCAACGCATTGTTCTGGGTGATCCCCGAGCTGGCGAAGGTGCGGCTGCCGGCGACGTTGTCGATGTAGCCCGCGTCCTTGCGGTACCAGCCGACGAGGCGCAGCGCGGCGGTGTCGCTGAGGCCCACGTTGAACATCATCTCGCCGATCCCGCCGATGCCGCCGTGCGCCACGGTGTTGAGCTCGTAGTCGGCCGTTCCGTAGGTCTCGCCCGGCTCGGGCTGGTTGGTGATCAGCTTGACCGTGCCGGCCATCGAGCTCGCGCCGTACAGCGTGCCCTGCGGGCCGGCGAGCGCCTCGATCCGGTTGAGGTCGTACGTATGGATGTCGAGCGCGCCCTGGATCGTGGTGATCGGCATTTCGTCGAGGTACGTGCCGACCGTGGGCAGCGAGGCCGAGTGGTTGGCATTCTCGCCCGAGGAGACGCCGCGGAAGTAGACTTGCGAGAACCCCGGGCCGCCCGACTGGATCGTCACCGAGGGCAGGAACTTGACCACGTCGCGCAGCTCGTTGACCTGCAGCTCGTCGAGCTCGGCGTTGCCCAGCGCCGTGATCGCCATCGGCACGTCCTGCAGGTTCTGCTCGCGCTTGAGCGCGGTGACGAGGATGACCGTCTGCTCGCCTTCCCCTTCGCCTTCCCCAGTGTCCTGCGCGACGGCAGCAGGCGCGATCGCCAGCAGCGAGACCCCGGCTAGCAGGGAAACCGAAACGCGGCTGGTGGTGATGGTCGAGCGCGGAATTCGCATCAGAAAAAGCTCCCCGTCTGCGTCCCGGACCCGAATGCGCCACAACTCGCGGGCGGTAACAACAGAAATCATCACCGCCGTCGCTGCGCCGCACAAGATTTGCCCGAACTATGGCATTTGCGTCACGGCTTGCGCGTTCGGCGGTGACTGGTTTCCCTGCATCTCGTCACTGCGAAAACGGCGAAACACTACGGACCAGGCCGGTCGGCGTAGGTTTCGGGCAGATCGCCCAGCGCGCCTCTCAGCGGCTCAAGCCACGGCGCGTACGGCTCCCACTGCCCCACCCCGTCGCGGTTGATCGGCCGGCGCACCTGCTCGCTCGAGGCCGTGCGCACCGGGCGGTGCGAGGTGTGGAACTCGAGGCAGGCCGGCTCGAACGGCAACCCGAGGTACGCGAGCAGGGCGCGCACCTCCCCTGCGGAATCCTCGAGCAGGCGCTCGTGGATCACGCGGTGCACACGGCCCGGCAGCACGCAGTCGTAGTGATCCATCGCGCGCACGTAGTCGGCGTAGTAGCGGCCGATGTCGTCAAGCCCGTAAGTGAACGCCTGCCCCTTCGCGAAGTGCTGGCGGAAATTCGAGAAGCAGCAGTCCAGCGGGTGGCGCCGGGCATCGATCAGCTTCGCGTTGGGCAGGATCAGGTGGATGAAGCCCGCATAAGCCCAGTTGTTGGGCAGCTTGTCGATGTAGAACGGCTTGCCGCTCTTGCGCTGCACGCGCGTGCGCTCGAGGAACTCGGCGCCGAGCGCGGCGAGCTTCTCGCGATCGAGCGCCGCCACCGCGACCGGCCATTCGCGCGCGGTCAGCCCTTGCGCGCGCGCTTCGCGAGCGGCGAGGAACGGAATGTCCGGCAGCTCCATCGTGCCCTCGATCTGCGAGTGGCACGAGAGGATCTGCTCGACCAGCGTCGAGCCCGCGCGCGGCAGGCCGAGGATGAAGATCGGATCGGGCGAGGGATCGCCCCAGCCCGCGCGTTCGGCGAGGAACTGCGGCGTGAGCGTCGCGATCACGCCATCGACTTGCGCGGCGACCGCCGCGGGATCGTATCCCTGTTCTTCCTTCCGCAATGCGTTTCCGGCCGCATAGTGACCGAATGCGTTCGCCGCCTTGCCCGCGTCGCCGTAGGCCTTGCCGAGCGCGAAGTGCAGGTGGAGCCGGTCCTCGTGCTCGAGCCCGTCGCCGGTCAGCGCGGTTTCCATCGCGGCGACGTCCGCCGCGGTGAAGCGCACGATCTTGAGATTGGCGAGGCTCCACCAGACCTCGCCGAGGTCCGGCTTCGATGCGAGCGCCTGGCGGTAGGCGGCGATGCTTTCCTCCTGCCGGCCGACGGTCTTGAGGATGTGTCCGTAGCTCATCCACAGCTTCGGATGGTCGGGGAAGGCCGGTGTCAGCTCCTCGTAGAGCCGCAGCGCCTCGTCGTAGTCGCCGATCCGGCCGAGCGCGACCGCCATCAGGTTGCGGCTCGACGGATTGGCCTCGCCGCTTTCGAGCACCGCGTCGAGCTCGGCCACCGCCTCGGGGAAGCGGTTCTGGCGGTAGAGCAGCGAGGCCAGGTTGGCCCGCGCCTTGACGAAGCCCGGCGCCAGCTCGAGCGCGCGACGCAGCAGCGTCTCGGCATCGCGCGGACGGCCGACGCGCACCGCGAGCTCGGCCATGAGCCGGATCGCCGCGACGTCGAGCGGCTGCTCTCGCAGGCGTCCGCGCAGCAGCGCCTCGGCGCGCGGCAGGTCCCCCGCCACCATCGCCGAACCGATGGCGATCATCTCGGGCTCGTAAGCGGTCGCGCGGACGGACTCGACCTCGGCTTCGGCGGCTTCCGCGTCGCGCCCGAGGCGGCGCAGCGCGCGACCGAGCAGGCGCCAGGCCTCGGCGTTGTGCTCGTCGTCCGCGATGACCGCACGCAAGCGGCTCACCGCCTCTTCCGGGTTGTCCCTGACGAAACGGTCGAGCGCGATCCCGGGTTGTGCCATCCCCTGCGCTCTAACACGATTGCGGCGGGCCCGGAATGAGGGCCATAGGGCGGACATGACGCACCTCCCGACCAGATTCGCCGCGGTGCTTGCGCTGATCGCTCCCCTCGCCGCGCAAGCCGAGCCCAAGCCCTACCCCGCCGCCGAGACACAAGTGCTCGACCTCGCCAAGGAAACGATCGCGCTGCGCTCGGTGCAGGGCGAAGGGAACCGCACCGCCGACGTGGCGCAGGCCTTCCGCCGCGCGCTCGTTTCAGGCGGCTGGGCCGAGAGCGACATCGAGATCGTCCCGGTCGACGACACCGCCTACCTGATCGCGACCTGGCCCGGCAGCGACCCGTCGCTCGGGCCGGTGGTGATCTCGGCGCACATGGACGTGGTCGAGGCCAAGCCCGAGGACTGGGAGCGCGATCCGTTCACCCCGGTGGTCGAGAACGGCTATCTGTTCGGCCGCGGCGCGAGCGACACCAAGTTCGAGGCCTCGCTCGCGGTCTCCTCGCTGATCGAGCTGCGCCGGCAGGGCTTTCGCCCACGGCGCAGCATCGTGGTCGCCTATTCGGGCGACGAAGAGACAACGATGAAGACCTCGAAGGCGATCGCCGAGCGGCTCAAGAACGCGCACATCGTGCTCAACGTCGACGGCGCCTCGGGGCTCGCGGCGGAGGGGACCGGCGCGCCGCTCTTCTGGACCTGGCAGGGGGCGGAGAAAACCTACATCGACTTCCAGCTCGAGGTGACCAACCCCGGCGGGCACAGCTCGGCGCCGCGCCCCGACAACGCGATCGCCCAGCTCTCGCAGGCGGTAGGGCGCATTGCCGCGTACCGTTTCACGCCCGAGCTCAACGACATCACCAAGGCCTATTTCGAGCAGGTCTCGGCGATCCAGCCCGATCCGCTGACCGCCGCGGCGATGCGCGCGTTCGCCGCCGATCCGACCAACGCCGAAGCGATCGGCGTGCTGCGCTCGGACCTGATTCTCAACGGCGTGATCGGCACGACCTGCGTGCCGACGATGCTCTCGGGCGGCCACGCGCCCAACGCGCTGCCGCAGCGCGCGACCGCGGTGGTCAACTGCCGCGTATTCCCGGGGCACGCGAACGCCGAGATCCAGGCCGAGCTCGAGCGCGTCGCGGCGACGCCCGAGGTCCGGTTCACCGATATCACCGGCGACACCTCGACCGCTTCCCCGCCCTCGCCGCTGCGGCCCGAGTTCGTCGCGGCGTTCGAGAAGGCGGTGCGCGCGGCGTGGGGCGACGTGCCGGTCTATCCGGCGCAGTCCTCGGGCGCGTCGGACTCGATGTGGTACCGCGCGCTCAACGTGCCGAGCTACGGCGCCAGCGCCAGCTTCATCAAGGAATCGGACGAGTTCTCGCACGGACTCAACGAGCGCATGCCATTGAGCAACATCCGCCCTGGGATCACCTACTACCTGACGGTGCTCAAGGAACTCTCGGCGAAGTGACGCCCCAGCCCGCGGGCTGACGGAAGCGCGGCGAGGCTGTCCGCGCTCCTAGGGTAATTCCCTAGGGTCTAAATGGGTCGAACACTGTATTGACGAGGCGGTGAATAGATCTGCCGTTCCGTCCATCCATCGCGCATAACGGGAGCTGCCTTTTGTTCTGATCCGAGCGATGACGCGGTTTTGAAAAGTTTCATCGATATACTATTACTGCTTTCGTTCATCTTTATTAACAGCGCCTTCGCAGAACTTACAAATTGATTGCCAAGATCGATTCGAGGTTTCCTCACGATGTTCAACCGG
>DATDLP010000034.1:0-7940 GCA_036519255.1 Croceibacterium sp. | reverse complement strand
CGTCATCCCCGCGAAGGTAATTTTTGTTTCCACAAACCTGTCCCAAACGCCCCTCGGAAAGCCTCTTGAAGCGCGACTCCGCCAAGCCCATCAGGCGCCAATGGCCGACGAAGACCTGCTGATCCGCCCCGCGGAAACCCGCGCCGACGCTCCTGCCGGCCGCGCGCTGCCCGCGAATCTCGAGGCCGAGGCGGCGTTCCTCGGCGCGGTGCTGATCGACAACCGGCTGCTCGAGGAGCTCAGCGTGCCGCTGCGCCCCGAGCACTGCTTCGAGCCGCTCCATGCGCGTATCTTCGAGCGCATCCTGGTGCTGATCGACAAGCAGATGGTGGTGACCCCGGTCACGCTGAAGCCGTACTTCGAGACCGATCCGGCGATGGCCGAGCTCGGCGGCACGCAATACCTCGCGCGGCTCACCGCCGACGGCCAGGGGCTGCTCGCCCCGCGCGAGCTGGCGCAGCAGATCTACGACCTCGCGCTGTTGCGCGAGCTGGTCAGCGTCGGCCGCGAGTTGGTCGAGCACGCGCTCGACACCTCCGAGGAGGTCGAGCCGATGCGGCAGATCGAGGAAGCCGAGGCGGCGCTGTTCCGCGTCGCCGAAGGCGCCTCGGGCACCAGCGAGGCCGAGAGCTTCCGCGGCGCCACCAGCAAGGCGCTCGAGATGATCGAGACCGCGATCAACTCGGGCGGCCACGTCTCGGGCAAGACCACCGGGTTCACCTCGATCAACGACAAGTGCGGCGGGCTGCACAACTCCGACCTGATCAGCCTCGCCGGGCGCCCGGGCATGGGCAAGACCTCGCTCGCGACCAACATCGCCTTCAACTGCGCCGACAGGTTCCTGCGCGACCAGCGCGACGGGATCGCCAAGACGGTCGGCGCGGGGGTGGCGTTCTTCAGCCTCGAGATGTCGAGCGACCAGCTGGCGACGCGCGTGCTCGCCGAGCAGGCCGGCATCCCGAGCGAAGCGCTGCGCATGGGCAAGATCAGCCGCGAGGACTTCCAGCAGCTCAGCTACGCCAGTCAGCGCCTGGCTGAGCTGCCGCTGTTCATCGACGACACCCCGGCGCTGACCATCGCCGCGCTGCGCGCGCGTGCGCGGCGGCTCAAACGGCGGCACGACATTGGCCTGATCGTGGTCGACTACTTGCAGCTGCTGCAGGGCAGCGGCCGCGCGCAGGACAACCGCGTCAACGAGATCTCCGAGATCAGCCGCGGGCTTAAGACGCTGGCCAAGGAGCTGCAGGTGCCGGTGATCGCACTGTCGCAGCTGAGCCGCGCGGTCGAGAGCCGCGAGGACAAGCGGCCGATGCTGTCCGACCTGCGCGAATCGGGCTCGATCGAGCAGGACGCCGACATGGTGTGGTTCGTGTTCCGCGAGGACTACTACGTCGCCGCGCGCGAGCCCAAGGTCCCGCACGGCGACAGCGACATCAAGACGAACGAGGCGCACGCCGCGTGGCAGGCCGAGATGGAGCAGGTCTTCGGCCTCGCCGAGCTGATCATCGCCAAGCAGCGCCACGGTGCGACCGGCAAGGTGCGCCTGCGGTTCGAGCCCAAGATCACCAAGTTCAGCGACCTCGCGCAGGGCGAGTACCAGGGCGGGTACGACTAGAGCACGTCCTCTTTTGCCAGAGTCCGTTCATCCTGAGCCTGCCGAAGGGCTCGGGACGAACGGTTCAAGCAAATCGGACGGTCTCTAGCTCACGCTACGGTCCGCAGGTCCATGCGCCCTCGATCTTCTGCGCCCCCGCGGGCGAGGCGATCTCGAGCCGGGACGGACGCGGCGGCGATTCGCCGCCCTCGCGGGGTGTTTCCGAAGTCACCACCACGCGCGCCTCGAGCTCGCCGCTGGTGAAGCGGGCGCCCTGAACCATTGCGTTGAACCCGCCGGTCGCGGCGCCGCGCAGCCGCAGCGTCGCCGGGCCGAGCTTGAGCACGCCGTCGGCGCGCGCGACGTCGAGCACATTGGCCGAGGCCATCAGCAGCGGGCCCTCGGCGCCATGCTGCGCAAAGGCGCAGGTGAGCTCGCCGGCAAGGCCCGCACCTTCGATGTCCTCGGGCGTGAGCGCCGGCCTGATCGCGCTCTTGGCGAGTGTGGGATCGGGTGGCGGGCGAAGCGCCGCATCGGCCGAGACGCCATCCTCCTTCTCGGGCGAATCCTCGGTACAGCCGGCCAGCGCGAGCACGAGGGCGGCGGCGAGCAGCGGGGTGCGGCGCATCATCCCCGCTCAAACGGCCTGACGCAGTCGGGTTCCCGTGCGTCAACGGATCAGGTTGAAACGCCGGTTGACCGTATAGTCGATCGCCACGACGAACAGCAGCGACAGCCACCAGCGCATCCGGTTCCACCAGGTCGCGCGCTTCGCATGGATTTCGGGGGTGATCTCGCGCGCAGCGGGCAGCATGCCCTCCATGTATCCGGTCAGCCGCCGCGCCAACCCGGCGTCCTCTATGTACAGCACGATCTCGAGATTGATGTAGAGGCTGCGCGCATCGAAGTTGGCGCTGCCGAGATAGACCGCGTCGTCGAGCACGATCAGCTTGGTGTGGAGCCGGCAGGCCTCGAACTCCCAGATCCGCACGCCTGCCTTGAGCAGCCGCGCATAATAGGCGCGCGCCGCGCGGATCGTCGCGCCGTGATCGGTCCGCGCGGGAAACAGCAGGCGGGCCTGGCCCTTGCGGCCGATGCCGCGGATGCGTTTCGACAGCCGCGGCGAGGGCGAGAAGTAGGCCATCACCATGTCGAGCCGGCTGCCCTCGACCAGATCCTCGCTCACGCAGCGCGCCCAGCTCGACAGGCGTCCGGTCGGGCCGCCGATCAGCAGCCGCACCGGGCCGTGGCCGCCGTCCCATTCGAGCACCTTGCGGCGGATCGCGCGGAACTTCGCTTTCGGGTTCGCGACCCAGTCCTCGAGCTGGTCGAACCACGCCTCGACGCGCTCGACCACCGGGCCTTCGACGGTGAAGCCGAGATCGCTCCAGCCTTCGGCACCGGGCAGCTCGAAATAGGCGTTCTCGACGTTGAAGCCGCCGAGCATCGTGGTCCTGCTGTCGGCCACGACCAGCTTCTGATGGTTGCGGATCAGGCAGCCGCGGGTGAGCCTCGGGACGTAATAGCAGAACTTGCCGCCCGCCTCGCGCAGCGCGGCGAAGAACGATTCGCCGGCCACGGCGCCAAATCCGTCGACGATGACGTGCACGTCGACCCCGCGCCGGGCCGCGGCGACGAGCGCGTCGCGCACCTGCACCCCGCTCTCGTCGGTGGCGAAGATGTAGAACGCGACCTTGAGGCAGCGCTGCGCGCCGTCGATCAGCCCGAGCAGCGCGGCGAAACGCTCGCGCCCGCCGGGAAAGAAATGCAGCGCATGCCCCTGCGCCTCGACCGAGAACGGCGGCGGATCGCAGTAGTCCTCGCCCGGCGCTTCGCTTTCGATCATCGGCTCCTTGTAGCGGCTGCGCGCGGGCGCGAAACCTTGACTTCGGCACCCCCGCCGCCTAAGTGGCCGCCTTTCCGAACAACCCGTATTTGCGGAGTGCCCCATGGCGCGCGTTACCGTCGAAGATTGCGTCGACAAGATCCCCAACCGCTTCGATCTCGTCCTGCTCGCCGCGCAGCGCGCGCGCGAGATCTCGGGCGGAGCCGAGCTGACGATCGACCGCGACCGCGACAAGAACCCGGTCGTCGCGCTGCGCGAGATCGCCGAGACCTCGGTGCGGCCGAAGATCCTGCACGAGAGCCTGGTCCAGTCGCTGCAGCGCGTGCTGCCCGACGAAGAGGACGAGGCCGACGAGATCGGCTCGCTGAGTCAGTCGGCCGAGGCGATGCGCCTGTCGGCCGCGGCCCCGGCCCGCTCGAACTCGGTCGGCGGCGACTACGACGGCTGAGCCGAACCGGAATACCGAAAAACCCTAGGGCCGTACCTCAGGTGCGGCCCTATTGTTTTGGGCCACTCGTGACCGCAGCATGACAGCGGGCGTGGGAAACTTCCGCGCCTGTCATCAAACTGTAGCATGAGTCCTCTCTCAAGCGGGCTCGCGGGGGGTTTTCGGGTCGTGGCCGTCATTGCAGTGTACAGCGTCAAGGGCGGCGTCGGGAAGACCACCATCGCCGCGAACCTCGCGTGGTGCTCGGCCGCGATCTCGTGCCGCAAGACGCTGCTGTGGGATCTCGACGCGGCCGGCGGAGCGGGATTCCTCTACGGGATCGACCCGAAGAAGAAGCACGCGGCCGACAGCGTGTTCTCGAAGGATGCCGATCCCGACGAGCTGATCCGCAAGACCGACATCCCCAAGCTCGACGTGCTGCCCGCCGACGAGACGCTGCGCGCGCTCGATTCGCTGCTCGAGCGGCTCGGCAAGGGGCGCCGGCTGGCCAAGCTGACCGAGACGCTCGCGCGGCGCTACGAGCGGATCATCCTCGACTGCCCGCCGGTGCTCAACGAGATCAGCGCCCAGGTCGTGCGCGCGGCCGACTGTGTGGTCGTGCCGCTGCCCCCCTCGCCGCTCTCGGCGCGTGCGTTCGAGCTGGTGCGCAAGGAGATCGCGGCGCACGCCAAGGGCAGCCCGCCGATCCTGCCGGTGATCTCGATGCTCGACCGGCGCCGCACGCTGCACCGCGAGGCGCGCGAGGAGAACCCCGCCTGGCCGGTCATCCCGATGGCGAGCGCGGTCGAGCAATGCGCGGTGCGCCGCCAGCCGGTCGGCGCGTTCGCCCCGGCCTCGCCTGCGGCCAAGGGTTTCCGCCAGCTGTGGATCGCGGTCGAGCGCGCGTTGACCAACAAGGGCTAGTTGCGCCCATCCCGCCGGGCTAGGGTACGGCCGGGGATCCCGCTATGAACGACATTACGCAAGCGATCGGCGAGCTGGCCCAGGGCGGGATGCTCGCGCGTGCGGTCGAGCCCTCCGCCGGGGGCGTGGGCCCTGACGGCCACACGCACGAGAGCGCCTGCCTCAACTGCGGCACCGCGCTCATCGGCAGCCACTGCCATGCCTGCGGGCAGCGCGGGCACGTGCACCGGACGCTCGGGGCATTCTTTCACGACCTGGTCCACGGCGTGTTCCATTTCGAGGGCAAGATCTGGCACACGCTGCCGATGCTCGCTTGGCGCCCCGGCGAGCTGACGCGGCGCTACATCGCGGGCGAGCGCGCCCGGTTCGTCTCGCCGATGGCGCTGTTCCTGTTCGCGGTGTTCCTGATGTTCGCGGTGTTCCAGCTCGTCGGGCTGAGCGCGCCGACCGACTTCGGCAACGTCAACGTTCCCGAGATGGGGACGGGGGCTCAACTGCAGAAACAGCTCGACGGCCTGCGCGAGGCGCGGAGCGAACTGGCCGACGACAACCCCGCCGTGCCGATCATCGATCGGCAGATCGAGGGCATCGAGCGGCGGATCTCCGAAGAGGCGACCGAAGCGCGCGGCGAGCCGGAGGGGCTCGCGCAAAGCGAGGACGGCGGCAGCACGCTTACCCCGCGGCGAACCGGTTGGGCGTTCTTCGATCATGCGATCGCCAAGTGGCGCGAGAACCCGGGGCTGATGGCCTACAAGCTGCAGGCCAACAGCTACAAGTTCTCCTGGCTGCTCATCCCGCTGTCCGTGCCGTTCGTCTGGCTGATGTTCGCCTGGCGCCGGCGCTTCGGCGCTTACGACCATGCGGTGTTCGTCACCTACTCGCTGTGCTTCATGTCGCTGCTGTTCGTGACGGTCGCGGCGCTCGGCCAGGTCCCGGGCGTACCGGGCGCGGGGCTGTTCTTCGCCACCGTGCTGATCCCGCCGCTGCACATCTACAAGCAGTTGCGCGGTGCCTACGGCCTGTCGCGGTTCTCGGCGCTGTGGCGGACGATGACGCTGCTGATGTTCATCTTCATCATCCTGTTCCTGTTCATCGACCTGTTGCTGCTGCTCGGCGCTCTCGGCTGAGCGCCGACGCGATCACGCCGCCTTCTCGTGCTTCATCGCGTGCTGCTGCATCGAGCCGTGCAGCTGGTGCGCGGGTACCGCACGCGAGAACAGGAAGCCCTGCAGCTGGCTGCATCCGGCGCTGCGCAGGAAATCCTCCTGGTCGGATGTCTCGACGCCCTCGGCGGTTACCTGCAGGCCCATCGCGCGGCCCAGCGTGACCACCGCGGTGACGATCGCCCCCGCGTCCATCGTCTGCCCGAGGCTCTGGATGAAGCTCTTGTCGATCTTGATCTTGTCGACCTCGAACTCGCGCAAGTAGCTGAGCGAGGAATAGCCGGTGCCGAAGTCGTCGAGCGCGATGCGGAAGCCTTCGGCGCGCAGGCGCTTGAGCGCGCCGCGCACGGATTCGTTCTGGTCGAGCACCACGCCTTCGGTCACCTCGAGCTCGATCTGACGCGGGCTGACCCCGGCCGCGGCGACCATCGCGCAGATGCGCTCGGCGAGCTCTTCGTCGCAGAATTGGACCGGCGACAGGTTGACCGCAACGGTCAGGTTTGGCCACTCGCGCGCGACTTTGCACGCCTCGCGCAGCACCCAGTCGCCGAGCACCGAGATGAGGCCGGTCTCCTCGGCCACCGGCACGAACAGGTGCGGCGGAATCCAGCCGCGGACCGGGTGATGCCAGCGCAGCAGCGCCTCGAGCCCGGTGACCTTGCGCTGGCCCGAATCGACCAGCGGCTGATAATGCACGCTGAGCCCCTCGCCGCTGTCGAGCGCGGCGCGCAGCTCGGCCTCGAGGACCGCGCGCAGCTGCACGGTTTCGTCCATCGACTCGGTGAAGAACCGGTAGCAGTCGCGGCCCTCGTCCTTCGCGCGGTAGAGCGCAATGTCGGCCTTGCGCATCAGGTCGGTGCGATCCGAGCCGTACTCGGGCGCGAGCGCGACGCCGATGCTGACCCCGACGTGCGCCTGGTTGCCGAGGATCTCGAACGGTCGGCGCAGATCCTCGAGGATCCGGTCGAGCGTGCGCTCGATCCCTGCGTCGAAGTCCGCGCTCTGCAGCAGGATGGCGAACTCGTCGCCGCCGAGCCGCGCGACCGCTTCCGGCCGCCCGAGCACGTGGCCCAGCCGCCAGGCGACCTCCTGGATCAGCGCGTCGCCGGCGAGATGACCGAAACGGTCGTTGACGTTCTTGAACCGGTCGAGGTCGAGCAGCAGGATCGCCGCAGGTTCCCCGTGGCGCGCGCGGATCAGCACCTGGTCGGCGGTGTCGTTGAACAGCGCGCGGTTGGGCAGGCCGGTGAGCACGTCGTGATACGCGAGGTGATGCGCCTGCGCTTCCTTGGCCTTGAGCTCGAGGTGTGCCTGCTCGAGCTCGCCCATGTGGCTCACGTCCTGCAGCATCAGGCGGCGCATGCGCAGCGCCATCACCAGCACCAGCAGCGCGATCACTCCGAACACCACCGCGGCCGGGATCAGCAGGGTCTGGACCACCGTGGCGCCGGCGGGCATCGGCTTCCAGGCAATGGTCGAGAGCGGTGCGCCATCGCTGTTCATCAACGCGCTCGATGCCTCGTCCTCGCGCAAGCTGGCCGGTGCCGCGAGACGGGCATCCGTCAGGTAGTTCTGCCGAGAGACCTGCTGGAGGAATGCTGCGTCGATGTACCGCAGGCTGACGAGCACCGGCGCGGGCCCGGCGGAACGCGGGCGGCCGCCGTTGACCCGGACCATCTGCATCGCGCTGACGAAGGCGACCCGGTCGCCGATCCGCACCAGATCGGTCGCGTGGAGCACGCTCGGGGTGGTCTGCACGGTCGGGTGGACGATCACCGGCTCGTCCGAGAAGCCCGGCACTGGCGGGAATTCCATCGGCGCGGGCGGCGAGCCGGGCAGGCGCTCGTTGAGGTTGCTGCGTCCGCTCGGCCGCTTGATCTCGCCCCGTGCCAGCGCGATGAACCGGTCCACTGCGGGGGCGACGCGCTCGAACGCCGTCGGCGCGGCATGCTTGCGCTGGACCGAGGCATAGACTGGCCGGTTCGC
>DATDLP010000033.1:0-14840 GCA_036519255.1 Croceibacterium sp. | reverse complement strand
GAAGTCGCCGAGCCAGTCCGACACGCGGAAGCCGAGCACCTCGGTGAAGAACCGTGCGGCAGCCTGGTGGTCGGGTGAATGCAGCACGATGTGACTGGTGCGGACCGGCAGGCCCTCCCAGCGCTCGATCGGCCGCGCACCGAGCGGCTCGACCTCGGCTGAAATCTCGAACGGCAGCCCGTCGGGCGAGAAGAAGCGGAAGCCGTAGCCGCCGCCCGGCGCATCGAGCTCGCGCGGCGCGTGGACGACGCGGCAGCCGGCCGCCACGACCCGCCCGTGCAGCGCTGCGATATCGGCCCGGGTGTCCGCTGCGAGCGCGATCACCTCGACGTGGTTGGCCTCGGCCGCATGCAGCCGCACCACGTGGTGCTCTTCGGCGCCGTGGGTCTTGAACCAGGCGAGGCCGTCGTCCGCCGCAACTTCGATCAGGCCCCAGTCCTCGGCGTAGAAGCTCCGCTCGGCGGCGAAGTCCTCGACGCCGTAGCCGACGTAGCGGATTTCGGTGACGCGGCTCATGGCTTCTCCTCAGATGGGCTCGGCCACGACGGCGAACATCTCGGCCGTGGCGCGGGCGTTGTCGACCGGCGGTCGCGTGCCGAGCTGCCCCAGGCAGATCGCCAGCGACCGCTCGACGATGTAGCGGCAGCGCTCGAAACGGCGTGCGCGGTAAGCGGCGAACGCGGTCTCGGGCGTGTCGTGCCGGCCCAGTTCCTCCGCCAGCACGATCGCGTCCTCGATTGCCATGCCCGCGCCTTGCCCGAGATGCGGCGTGCTCGCGTGCACCGCGTCGCCCAGCAGGACCACACGGCCCTCGTGCCACGGCCCCTCGACCAGCAGCGTCTCGAGCGGTCGGTAGACCACATCGGCATCTTCGGTGATCGCCTCGGCCAGCACAGCCAGCGGCGCGGGAGCCTTGGCGCGCATCGCTGCCGCCAACCCCTCGGACGGATAGCGTGTATTCGCCGGCTCGGGAGTGGTCAGGTAGAGGTACATCAGCGCGTCGCTGATCGGCACGAGCCCGGCGCCGGTCGGACCGTTGTAGACGTGCAGGGAGTCGAGCCCGGCGGGCCGCGGCAGGTTATAGCGCCAGACCGCCTGGCCGGTGAATTCGGCGCTGGGCGCCTCGGGAAATAGCGCTGCGCGAGTCTGCGAATGCACGCCATCGGCCCCCACCGCGATGGCGAAGCGAGCCGTGCTGCCGTCGGAGAAGCGCACCTCCACGCCCTCCCCATCGTCTTCCATGCTGTCGGCGGTCACGCCGAGCCGTACCTCGGCACCGGAGGTGATCGCCCGGTCGCCGAGCACCTTGTGCAGCGCGCGCCGGCCGATCCCGACATTGGCCGGGCACCCCTCGACCAACCGCGGCGAAGGCACCTTGGCGACCATGGTCCCGTCGGGCGCGTGGACCGCGACGAAATCGAAGCCGACGGCCGACGACAGGTAATCGTCGAGCAGCCCCAGTTGCTGCATCGCCCGCAGCACGTTGCCCTGCTGGATGATGCCGACGCCATAGACCGACCATGCGGGATCGCGCTCGATCACGGTCACGCGATGGCCGTCGCGGCACAGCGCGATGGCGGCGGTCAGCCCACCGATCCCCCCGCCGATCACCAGAATATCGAGATCGCGCATCCTGCCTCCGCCCGGCGGAGTTGCACGCGCCCATCAATCGGTCCAACTCATAGAATTGCTGGCCGACGACAAACGGAATCGATGGATGCGCCTCGACCATTTCGACCTCAACCTGCTGGTGGCGTTCGAGGTGCTGCTCGAAGAGCGCAGCGTCACCCGCGCCGCGCGGCGGCTCAACCTGACCCAGTCGGCGATGAGCGCCGCGCTCAAGCGGCTGCGCGAGACGCTCGGCGATCCGATCCTGCTCCAGCATGGCAAGGCGATGATCCCCACGCCGCACGCGCTGGCGCTGGCGCCCGAGGTGTCCGCCGCGCTGGCGGGGCTGCGCCGGCTCACGCTGCCGAGCACCGGCTTCGATCCGAGCAGCTCGGCGCGCGTGTTCCGCGTCGCCGCTTCGGACTACATCGCCACCGTGCTGCTGGCGCCGCTGCTGCAGGCGCTCGAGTCCGAGGCACCCCACGTCCGGCTGGAGATCGCGCTGCCCGCCGAATCGACGCCCGAGCGCCTCGGCAAAGGCGAGTTCGATCTGGTGCTTACCCCCGAGGATTTCGTCGAGCCCGACCACCCGGCGGAGCTGCTGTTCGAGGAAGAGCACGTGGTGGCCGGTTGCGTGCGCAATCCGCTCCTCGCGGCGCCGCTCACGTACGAGGGGTTCGTGTCGGCGGGCCACGTGGCGGTGCGGATCGACGGGCGCAACACGCACATCGAGAACGAGCTCGCCCGGCTCGGGCTGTCACGCCGGGTTGAAGTGCACGCACCGTCGTTCATCCAGGCGCCGTGGCTGCTCCCGGGCACCGGGCGGATCGCGCTGATGCACGAGCGGCTCGCGGCGCTGATGGCGCCGCTGCTCGCCCTGCGCGTCGCCACGCCGCCGTTCGCGATCCCGCCGATGCGCGAGATGATGCAGTTCCACGCGACCCGGGCGCAGGATGCGGGGCTGCTGTGGCTGCGCGGGAGGCTGCGCACGCTGGCGGCAACCACCTAGGGGGCGTCGATCCGGCTCGCGACGGCTGACGCGTAGATCTCGGTGGCCCCGGCATCGAAGCAAACGAAGATGATCCGGTCGAAAGCGCCGGCCGTTGCCGCGAGTTCGCTGGCGACGGTCGACGCGGCAACGTCGGCGGCGGCGGGCATCGGATAGCCGTAGATCCCGGTGGAAATGGCCGGAAAGGCTATGCTCCGCAGCGCATGCTTGCGCGCCAGCTCGAGCGAAGCGCGGTAACAGCTGGCGAGCAGCGCGGGTTCGCCGTTTTCGCCGCCTCGCCACACTGGACCGACGGTGTGAATGATGTGCCGCGCCGGAAGACGATAGCCCTTGGTGATCTTGGCCTGCCCGGTCTTGCATCCGGCGAGGATGCGGCATTCATGGACCAGCTCGGGCCCGGCGGCGCGATGGATCGCCCCGTCGACGCCGCCCCCGCCGAGCAGCGACGAGTTGGCGGCGTTGACGATCGCGTCGACATCGCACCTGACGATGTTGCCGGTGACGACCTCCCAGCTGACCACGCGCCTCAGCTCGCGATCACAGCCGCCCCGGTGCCCCGTCGAGCAGGATCGTCTTGGTCTCGAGATAAGGCCACAGCCCTTCCTCTCCGCCCTCGCGCCCCATGCCCGATTGCTTGAAGCCGCCGAACGGCATGCCGAACTCCATCCGCATGCCGTTCTGGCCCATCACCCCGGTGCGGATGCGGCGGCTGATGTCGTAGGCGGCCTGCGGGTCGGTGGTCAGCACCGAGCCGTTGAGGCCGAAGCTGGACTCGTTGGCGAGACGGATCGCGTCCTCCTCGTCCTCGGCCGGGATCAGGCACAGCACCGGGCCGAAGATCTCTTCCTGGGCGATGCGGCTCCGGTTGTCGACGTTGGCGAACAGCGTCGGCTCGATGAAGTAGCCCTTGTTGAGATGCGCCGGGCGCTGGCCGCCGGTGACGAGGTCGGCACCGCTCTTCTTGCCTTCCTCGATGTACATCTCGACCCGCTCGAGCTGGCGCTTCATCGCCAGCGGGCCGAGCTGGGTTTCGGGGTCTTCCGAGTGGCCGATCCTGATGCCCTTCATCACCCCGGCGATGGCCTCGGCCAGCTCGTCGTGGCGGTGCCTCGGGACGATCGCGCGGCTGAGCATCGCGCAGACCTGCCCGCTCATCACGGTGATCGTGTTGCCGAGGATGCCCGCGGCCGCTTCGATCGGGAAGTCGTCGCGCACGATCGCCGCCGACTTGCCGCCGAGCTCCATCGTGCAGCGGGTCATCTTGGCGCCGCACACGCTGGCGATGTGCATGCCCGCCGCGCTCGAGCCGGTGAAGCTGACCTTGTCGATCTGCGCCGAGCGGATCAGGTGATCCGACGCCTCGCGCTCGGCCGGGACGAGGTTGACCGTACCCGGCGGCAGGCCCGCCGCCTCGGCCGCCTCGGCAAGGATGTAGGCTTCGAGCGGGGTCTCGGGCGAGGGCTTCATGATGATCGGGCAGCCCGCGACCAGCGCGTAGAACACCTTGTTGGCCATGATCCCGAACGGCGCGTTCCACGGCGCGATGCCGACGACCACGCCGACCGGCTCGCGCACGATCACCGCAGTATCGACCACCATGCCCTTCTTCGCCTCGGTCCACGGGAAGCTCTCGCCGAGCGCGGCGATCCCGCGCAGGCCCGCCACCCCACCGCCGTGCATGATCGGCGCAAAGCTCGCGAGTCCGCCGACTTGCGCGGTCCACGCGGCGCAGAGCTCGGGCACGCGGGTCTCGAGGTGGTCGACCATGGCCATCAGCCTGGCGCCGCGCTCGGCCGGCGGGGTGGTCGGCCAAGGGCCATGGTCGAACGCCTGGCGCGCGGCGGCGACCGCACGGTCCATGTCGTCGGGGCCGGCGGCGGCGACACGGGCGACGACTTCCTCGGAGTTCGGGTTGACGATCTCGAGCTGGCTGCCGCTGGTCGCAGCGACCCATTCGCCGCCGATGTAGAGCTTGTCGGGATGAGCGATGTTCACGCCTGCGGGGGTCATTGGGAATCTCCTAGAAACTGGACAAGATCGTCAGGCTGCGGCTGTCGAGCGGCTTGCCCTCGCGCTGCAGTTGTAGCTCGCGTGCGCGGACTTTGCCTTGCTCGTCGATCAGGAACGCGTGGATCGCCTTGACCTGGTCGGGCTTCAGCAGATCGTCCCAGCGCGGCATGCCGTTGGGCACCAGCAGCCCTTCGAGCACGATCTTGTCGAACACGTCGTGCGTGCCCGGCTGCATCCGCCGCAAGTCGGGCAGCGGCGCGCGCGGCTGGTTCGAGTGGCAGATCATGCAGTTCTCGGTGAACAGCGCCGAGCCGAGCGCGATCGTCTGCGGGGTGACACCCGGCGCCTGCGCCGGCGGCGCGGGCGCGGGCTGGAGTGCGGGCAGGTCGGCCGGCACCTCGACCTCGCCACCGTCGAGCTTGAACACCAGCAGCCGGTTAGCATTGCCCTTGGCATAAGCCGCGGCGTACGGCGGGACGAAGCCCCAGCCGCCGCCTCCCCAGCCGGTCTGCACCGCGACGTACTGCACCCCGCCGACCTTGTAGGTCATCGGCGCGGCGAGGATCGAGCTGCCGGTGTCGATCGACTTGAGCACTGCGCCGGTCTCGGCATCGCGCACGATCAGCTTGCCCGCGAGCGTGCCGTGGATCACCAGACCGCTTTGTGTGGCGAGCACGCCGCCGCGGTCCTGCCAGCCGTCGAACGGCGCAGCCCACTTGGTCTCGCCGGTCAGCGGATCGATCGCGCGCAGCTCCGAGCTGAACGGCTTGTCGAGCACCGACTGCCACTGCGGCAGCGCCTTGACCGCGGCCTGCATCGGCGGCGGCAGCGTGGCAGCGGCGGCCTCGAGGTCGGCGGTGAAGATCAGCGCCGCGCCCGGGTTCATCGCGTTGGCGCGGTGCGCGGGCTTCTCCTGCCCCGGCGGGATGAACATGAGGTTCCCCATGTCGACCACCGCGGCGAAGTAGAGGTTGCGCGTCGGATCGTACGCGGCCGGATGCCAGTTGCGCGCGCCTGAACTGGCGGGGAACACGATCTTTGGGCCGGTCGAGTAGTCCGAAAACTCGGGAGTGAGCTTCGGCTTGCCACTGGCGAGGTCCCACCCGCTGGCCCAGCTCGTGCGCACCAGCGCGTTGGCCGCGAGCGGCTTGCCGCTCTCGCGGTCGACCACGAAGAAGAAGCCGTTCTTCGGCGTGTGCAGGATCACCGGGCGTTTGGCCCCGCCGACTTCCATCTCGGCGAACACCATCGGCTGGGTCGCCGTCAGGTCCCACGAGTCGGTCGGTGTCTCCTGGAAGTGCCACTTCATCTCGCCGGTTTCGCGGTCGAGCGCGACGAGCGAGTTCAGGTACAGGTTGTCGCCGCCCGCGGGCGAGCGGGTCTTGAGCGGGTACGGCCCGCCGTTGCCGACGCCGATCACCACCTGGTCGAACACCGGGTCGTACTGGATCGCGTCCCACACGGTGCCGCCGCCGCCGATGTCCCACCGGCTCTTCGGGTCCCAGGTCTTCAGCGCCTCTTCGAGCGCCTCGCTCTCCTGCGGGCCCTCGGCCGGATCGCGTGGGATGGTCCAGAAGCGCCAGGCCTCGCTGCCGTCCTCGACGTTGTACGCGGTTACGTAGCCGCGCACGTCGTACTCGGCGCCGCCGTTGCCGATGATCACCAGGTCTCCGGCGATCTCGGGCGCGCCCGAGATCGTGTAGGCGCGCTTGCGGTCGGCGATCGTGTCGGTCTTCCACGCGACCGCGCCGGTCTTGGCGTCGAGCGCGTAGAGCCAGCCGTCGAGCGCGCCGACGAACACCTTGCCGCCCGAGACCTGCACCCCGCGGTTGGCCTGGTCGCAGCACGCGGCGCGGTTGGCCTGCATGTCGACTTCGGGCTCGAACTTCCACAAGGCTTCGCCCGTGGCGGCGTTGAGCGCATAGACCCGGCCGAGGTTGCCCGAGGTGTACATCACCCCGTCGATCACCACCGGCGTCGCTTCCTGTACCCGCGCGGTGCCGAGGTCGTACTCCCACGCCAGGCCAAGCTGGCCGACGTTCGCCGGCGTGATGTCGCCGAGCCGCGAGAAATGGCTCCCCGCCCAGTCGCCGCCGGGGTTGTCCCAATCGTCGCCGGCGCCGATAACCGAGGTGTCGACTTGCGGCGCGTTGGTGCCTTGGGTGCAGGCCGCCAGAACCAGCAAAGCTACCGCGAGAAGCTGCCTCATGCCGGCCACGCGCCCTTCAGCTGCTCGGCCACGCTGCGCAGCGTGCGCGGCTTGGCCCCCGTGATCCGCTCGACGTCGTCGGACTCGATGTCCATGAACCCTTCGCGGATCGACTGGCCGAACGTGACCATGCCTTCGCTGGCCCACGGGATCGGCCCGTCGGGCACCACGTCCGACGCCTTGCGCGGGACGCCGAGCGAATCGAAGTAGGCAAACATCCCCTCGTCATCCACGAGCTCGACCTCGATCGGCTTGCCGGCCATCTCGGCAATCAGCGCCATTGCGTCGGGCAGGGCCCACATCTCGGGTCCGGTCACGTCGTAGGCCTTGTTGGAGTGGCCGTCCTGCGTCAGCACGCCGACCGCGGTGGCCACACAGTCGTCGCGGCTGACGATCGGCACGCGGCCGCGGCCGGCGTTCTCCCGCTTGTGTCCGGCGAGCAGCGCCGGGATGGCCATCGCGGTCGCCACGGCTTCGGAATAGAGGCTGTCGCGCAGGTGCGTGTACGCGAGGCCCGAGGCCTCGATCATCCGCTCGGTCGCGATGTGATCGAACCCTTCGACCGAGGGGTTGTCGGGCGTCCTGACGCCGAGCAGCGAGGTGTAGACCACATGCTTCACCCCGCGCGCCTTGGCCGCCTCGACCGCGGCGGTGTGCTGCTCGACGCGGCTGCCGACACGCACGGTCGAGATCAGCAGCATCTTCTCGCCGCCTTCCATCGCCGACAGCAGCGAGGCCGGATCGTCGAAATCCGCGAAGCGCACGTGCGCCCCGGTTTCGGCGAGGTCCGCCAGCTTGTCGATCGTGCGCGAGAGGAACACGAGATCCTCCGCCGGTACTTTCTCCAACAGCATCCTGGCGGCCGCGTTGCCGAACTGCCCGGACGCGCCGGTGACGATGATCTTGCCCAAGCTCACTCTCCCGTTCTTGGCGGCAATCATAACGAGTGTTACGGTTGTGGAAAGAGGGAGAGACCATGCTTTCGATCGAAGACCGCCTCGGGCTGCAGGACCTGATCGCCAACTACTCGTGGGCGCTCGACACCGGCGACGCCGAAGGCCTCGTGGCGTGCTTCACCGAGGACTGCGTGATGAGCGAGGAAGTGTTCGAGGATCCCGACGTGTGGGAGGGCCACGACGGCATCCGCGGGCTGATGAGGCATTACGCCAACGCCCCGGGCTTTCCTGGACGGCAGCATCACGTGACGCAGACCCAGTACCGCCCGCAGCCCGACGGCTCGGTGACCATGCGCAGCTTCGCCTTCGTCACCGAGTGCGAGGGCGAGCCGCCGTACACGCTGCGCTTCACCGGGTGGTACGACGATCATGCGGTGAGGGGCACCGACGGCCAGTGGCGCTTCCGGCGCCGCACGGTGCGGCTGTGGGACGGCGAGGTGCTGAAGAACTTCCCGGGGCGGGGCGAATGGGTCGCGCGCAAGCGGCCGGAGTCGCTGATCATCAGGCGGTAGGGCCCACTCCTAACCCCTCCCGCAAGCGGGCGGGGGATCGGTCGCGCTGAAACTCCCCTCCCGCTTGCGGGAGGGGCCGGGGGTGGGCAAGATCGGTCTCCGATGAGCGCCACCCTCCGCTTCCGCACCGCGCTGCAGCGCAAGCACCCGGACCTGCCGGTGTTCATCCGCATTCCCGGCGCCGTCGTGGCGCCGTGGCGGCTCGGCGAATGGCGGACGGTCGAGGGCACGCTCGACGGTCACGATTTCGGCCGCCGCACGATCAAGGACTGGTCGCCGGGTCCCGACTGGTTCGTCGAGTTCCTCAAGCCGTTCCTCGAGGCTTCGGGGCTCGAGCCGGGGGATACGGTCGCGGTCGAGCTGCGGCTGGCAGACATGACGATGCCGCCCGAGATGGCTGCCCGGATGGCGAGCGACACCGCGTTCGCACGCGCCTACGCAGCGCTGATCCCGAACCACAAGCGCAAGGTGGTCGAGCATTACCTCGAGGCGAAGACTCCGGCCGGGCGGAGCGCGCGGCTGGAGAAGATCAGCCGTTCGATCAAGGCGCGGTCGTGACGCTGGACGGCCGCACCAGGACGCCTATTTCATCAACCCCGCCGACCGCAGCGCATCTTCGATCACCTGGCCCACCCGGCCGCGCGCCGGGAGCGTGACAGGCGGGAGAAATGCCCGATGCACAGCCATGACCGCAGGCACCGGCGCGGCAGGCGCAACCGGCGGGTCGATCGCGACAGCCCTGCCAGGGGCGACGCGCTCCTGCGCCGCTTGCCGCTCGCCCAGCAGACCCCAGGTCCTGGCGCTGTGCAGCGTCGAGGATATCCCGACCTCGAGCATGAACGCGCCCGCGCGGCCGCAACCGCATTCGCCCGCGGTCGCCAGCGGCGTTCCGTGGCCCATGCCCGTGACGCGGTATTCCTCGATCAGCAACTTGCCCGAACCGTCGCGCCAGGCGCGGTGCGGGTGACCGTCGGCGAGCCCCGCCTCGCTGGGAGCTTCGGGCAGGCCGTGGACTTCGCGCCATTGCCGGACGATCGCGTCAGCGTTGGACTGATCGACAACCGAGTCGGCGGTACCATGCCAGATCGACACGGTCGGCCAGTCGCCGCGATGCGGCGAGGCCTCACCGATCGAGCGCCCGCTGGTTCGCCGGGTCGGGGTGTGCGCGCGCATCTGCTGGAACGCTTCCTGCACGCTGGTCGCCGCGCCGTGCGGCAATCCGGCAAGAATCGCTCCCCCGGCGAATTTTTCGGGATAGGCGGCGAGCATGGCCGAGGTCATCGCCCCGCCGGCCGAGAGCCCGGTGATGAACACCCGCTCAGCGTCGATGCCGTGAGAGGCGATCATCGTATCGATCATCTGGGCGATCGTCGAAGCTTCGCCGTCGCCGCGCCGGGTGTCCGCCGGCTCGAACCAGTTGAAGCACAAGTTGGCGTTGTTCGACCGGCGCTGCTCGGGAAAGAGCACGGCAAAGTCATGCGCTTCGGCAAGCTCGGACCAGCCGCTGCCGTTGTCGTACCCTTGCGCCGTCTGGGTGCAGCCGTGGAGCACGACGACCAGCGGGCGCGGCTGCGCAGGACTCCGCGACGGTACGAAGAACCAGGCGTCGAGCCGGCCATGATTCGGTCCGAAGTCGTGCAATTCACGCAGGCGGGTCGTGCCGGTCCTTGCGCTGCGGCCGGCCCAGGCAGGCAAGCCATTGATTCGCTTCGTCATCATTGTTCTCCGGCTCGCATGGGGTGTGAGCCAGCTATATGGGGAGACAATTGTTGCACTGCAGCATAAATCTGCTCGCAGCGGTCGATTAACCGATAACAGCCCTCCGTTCGCCTCATTCGGACCAGGAACGTTTGCTATCTGGCTGACAATGCCCACATAGGGCCCGCTACTTGTCGCAAATTGACGGTCTCTGGCGCTTTGCGGCTCCTCTTTCCTTCGCTTCGCAGCTCTTGGCATCGGCGGACCGATTGCCGGTCCGCGCTAACACGAGGAAAGACTGACATGCCCATCGGCACCGTAAAATTCTTCAATCCTGACAAGGGTTTCGGCTTCATCGCGCCCGAGGGCGGCGGCAACGACGCCTTCGTCCACATCAGCGCGGTCGAGCGGGCCGGGATGCGCACGCTCGATAAGGACCAGCGTGTGTCCTACGAGCTCGAGCAGGACCAGCGGGGCAAGACCAGCGCGGTCAACCTGCAGAACGCCTGATCCGGCGCGGGCGGGGGCGGCCTTCGGGCCGCTTCCGCCTTCTCGCCAGATACCGCCGTCCTGCCTGCGCCTTCCGTCCTTGCGTTTCCGCCCTCGCGGGATTGACAGGGTTCGCAGAAGGGTCTGGCACCGGGTTCGAGGGTCAAGCTCGCGGCGCCAGCACCCACCCAAGCACGAGCCCGCGGTCGAGCGGCTGGGCGGCCTCGGTCATCTCGCGCACCCGCGTATCATCGGCCGGCATGTACCCGGCTTCGCGCGCCACTTCCTCGATCAGCAGCGCGTCCGCGGGCCGGCTGATACCGACCACGAACGCCGGGCGCCGCGCAAACACCTCCCGCGCGAACACGATGCGGTCGCCCTCGATCGGCAGCGCCGTGCCGCGATAGGCTTCGGCGAAGCGGCGGCCGGCCTCGAGCGAGGGATCGTGCAGCAGCACCGCGTCCCGGCTCGCCGCCGAAGCCGCGCGCGGCACGCCGGCCACGGCCGACACCGCTGCCGCTCCGGCCAGCACGCCGCGGCGGGTCGCTCTCACTGCGCGGCCTCGTGCGGCCCCGCCGCAAGATACTCGGCGATCGCCTTCAACTCGTCGTCGCTGACCTCGCCGCGCGGGATCGCCGGCATGTTGCCCATGCCCTGGCGCGCGGCGACGATCACGTAGGCCGCGGGCAGGTTGTCGCGCGCCTCAAGCAGCGCCGGCTGCGTGCGGCGGCCGATCAGCCCGGTGCCCATGCCGTTCGGCGCGTGGCAGCTCGCGCAATGCTCGAGATACAGCGCCTCGCCACCGGTCGCGCCGGGCCGGCTCGAAAGCGTGGTCGGCTTGGGCGCCGGCGGCGGGCCTTGCGCGATGGCGGCACCGGCAAGGAACACCCCCGCCACCATCGTCATCCCGGCGAAAGCCGGGACCTTGTGACGCAAGCGCGGCCTCTCCGGCGCGAGGTCCCGGCTTTCGCCGGGATGACGGGGTTGCTTGATTTGATCGCTCATGCCCGCGCTCCCGCTCTTCGGCCCTGGCCCTTCGGCCAGATCCCGCTCTTGCCCGGCGCGAGGATGCCGTTGGGATCGAGCGCGTCCTTGACCGTCTCGTTGAGCTTGCGCATCGCGCCCCCGCCCCAGTCGTAGCTGTCGGCCACGAGGTCCATGTAGTCGAGATGCGTGCGGTACTCGCCGTAGCCCTCGGCCTTCGCATCGGCGACGAGCTGGCGGAAGAACGGATCGATCCGCCCCATCATCGCCGGGTCGTCCTTGTTGAACAGCATAGCGTTGACGTTGACCAGGTGCCGTTCGCCGAAGGCGAAGCTGCCCTGGTAGTCCATCCCGTATTCCTTGTAGCGGGCGTACGTCCGCTGGAACTGGGCCAGCGCGGCGGTGCCGTTCTGCGGGATGATCGGCGAGAACCCGACGTGTCCGCCGCGCCCGCCGTACCAGTTGACGTTCTGCATCGGGAAAGTGATCGGCGTGCCGGTCCAGCCCGAATATTCCATCGGCTGGCCCTTGACCCAGGTGGTCGGCTTGATGACCAGCGGGTCGATCGCCTTCATCGCCCCTTCGAGCACCTTGTAGGCGGCCTTGTTGACCTCCTCGCGCCCGTAGAGCCGCAGCGAGACGCCCCACCAGCCGAGCCCGAAGCGCTTGCGGATCGCATCGATCACCGAGTCATCGAGCGCGCCGGGCTTGTCGGTCCACTCGTTGCGCCGCGTGGCGACCGCCGCCGCGCGCAGCCAGTTGCCGATGCTCGGGCTCTGCTGCAGTACCCGCTCGCGCCTGAGAGGCCCGATCGTGTCGACCATCGCCTTCAAGTCCTCGGGCCGGTCGAACTCGACGTCCATGCCCATCAGGCTTTCGGGCTCGGGCATGAGCCACATGTTGGCCTTGGTGACGATCCCGAAGTTCGACTGCACGAACATCTGGTCCCACCCGGGGCCGAACCCGAACGGGTAGGCGCCCCAGGTCGGCGCGTTCGAGAACGCGCCCATCCCGGTGCGCACCACCTCGCCCGTTGGCAGCACGACCTCGAGCCCGCACAGGTTCTTGGTGTTCTCGCCGTAGGGCGTGTAGCCGACCCCGCGGTCGAGCGCGTTGCCGATCACCGAGCCCCACGAGTTGCCCGGGGTCGACAGCCAGTAGGGCAGGTTGTTCTGCTGGATGAAGTCGTAGAGGTCGTAGAACCCGACGCCGGGCTCGAGCAGCACGGTGCCGAACTCCTCGTCGAACTCGATCTTCTTCATGCCGGAGAGGTCCATGACCACGCTGCCGGTGAGCAGCGGGGCACTGCCGCCGTAGCCGAGGTTCTTGCCGCGGCTGATCGGCCAGATCGGCAGCTTGTACTGGTTGGCGACGCGCAGCGCCGCCTGGACTTCCTCGACCGTGGTCGGGCCGATCGCGCCGATCGGCAGGTGGGTGCCGTCCTCGATCGCGAACTTGTCGCGGTAGCCGGTGCGGTCGACCTGCTCGACGAACACCTTGTCGGCGCCGAGCGCGGATTCGAGCGCGCGCAGCGCGTCTCTCAACTTGGCCGCGTCGAAACCCGGGGGGAGGAAATCTTCTTCCATGTCAGCTCGCAGACCATTGAGTGCGCGCCGGCGGACGGGTGCCGGCGTCGAGGCGGATCACATCACCGTTCAAGAGCGGCGTGCGGATGATGAACTCGGCGACCTCGGCGAATTCCTCGGCGCGGCCGGCGCGCTTGGGAAATTCGGCGTCCTTGAGCAGCTCGGCGATGAAGCTGTCGGGCAGAAAGGCGACCATCGGCGTCGTCATCAGACCCGGCGCGATCCCCATCACGCGGATAGCGTGATGCGACAGGTCGCGCGCCCAGACCAGTGTCAAGGCAGCCAGCGCCGACTTGGCCGCGGTGTAGGCGCCCATGCCCTCCTGCCCGCCGAAGCTGGCGATCGAGCAGGTGTTGACGATCACGCCGCGCTCGCCGTCCGGGCCCGAGGGTTCGTTGCCGATCATCCGATGCGCGACATGGGCCGCGACCGAAGTGGCGCCCAGCAGGTTGACCTCGATCACTGCGCGAAACTGGCCGAGGTCGCCCGGCCCTTCGGCGGTTGCGATCGGCCCGATCCCGCCGATGCCGGCGTTGTTGAGCAGGATGTCGATCCGGCCGTGGCGGTCGATCACCTCGGCAACGGCCGCCGCAACGCTCGCGGGATCGGACACGTCGCAGGCGACGAGCGTCCCCCCGGCCGGTGGCTCGCCGCCGCGGTCGAGCGACACCACCGTCGCCCCCAAGGCCGCGAGCCTGAGCGCCGCCGCCTCGCCGAGCCCCGAATTGCCGCCGGTGACGACCGCGACTTTGCCTGCCGGATCCATTGCCTCTCCCGTCGCTTGGTGAGCGCGACTTTAACGGTCGTTACTTTTGAGCTAGCACCGCGCCAAGTCAAGCAAAGGGAGAGGGTCTTGGCCGGACGCGAGGGGTTGTACGACGCGCTCGACCGGTTCCGCGATGCGCTCGCGGCGCGCGACACCGCGCGCGTCGCGTGGTCGCCGAGCCTGCGCTACAGCGAGAACAACGTCGTGCTCGCGCCCGGCGACGGGGTGTGGAGCACGCTCACCGCGCTCGGCCCCTACGACCTGCGCTTCGCCGATGCCGAGCACGGCCAGGTCGCGCTGTTCACCTGCATCGAGGAGACCGACGCCGTCTCCCCGTGCGCGATCCGGCTGCGCTTCGACGACGGCATGGTCCAGCAATGCGAAATCATCATCGCGCGCAACAAGGACGAGGGCTTCCCCTTCCGCGGGCAGCGCTATGACGACAAGCCGGCGATGCTGGCCGAGGTGCCCGCGGCCGAGCGCGTCAGCCGCGCCGAGATGATCGCCATCGCCAACGGCTACTTCGAGACGATCGAGCGCAACAACGGCATGATCCGCACCCGCTTCCACCCGCACTGCAACCGGTTCGAGAACGGCGTGCAGACCACCAACAACCACGCGTTCCCGCTGCCGATCGCCCGGCTAGGCTGCGAGGCGCAGTTCGCGCTCGGCTGGTACCGCTACGACGATGAGCTGCGCGGCCGGCGCTTCCCGCTGGTCGACGAGGAGCGCGGGATCGTGCTCGCGCACGGCTTTATCGACCATTCGGGGAAGCTCGGCGAATACGAGCTGACCGACGGCACCAAAGTCTCGAGCCCGATCCGCCGGCCGCACAGCTACTACCTTGCCGAAGCGTTCAAGATCAGGGACGGTGCGATCGAGCAGGTCGAGGCGGTGTTCCACACGGTGCCGTACCGCATGCCGAGCCCTTGGGAGGGGGAACGATGAGCGAGGATTCGAGCCACTTGCCCTCTCCCCTTCAGGGGAGAGGGAGGAGCGCCGCAGGCGCGGAG
>DATDLP010000032.1:0-3740 GCA_036519255.1 Croceibacterium sp. | reverse complement strand
ACGCCGAGCTCGACGGCGACCTGCTCGAGCGCCATGCCACGCCCGACGAGCCCGGCCGCAAGCTGCTGCTGCAGGCGGCCGAGGCGATGCGCCTCTCGGCGCGCGGCTACACGCGGATGCTGCGGGTCGCGCGAACCATCGCCGACCTGGCTGGCGCCGAGCAGGTCGGGCGCATTCATGTGGCGGAAGCGTTGTCGTATCGGCGGCAACCACCGCGGGCATGAAGGTGCGATCGCACCTCCGGGCGGATAGCGGACGCTACGCTCAGAGTCCTACCTTATCGAGGGCCGACGAGAGCTCCGCGCTCATCTCCGTCCCGCCCTTGGGCGTCAGTCGGTTCAGGATTGTTTCGACGCGCTTTTGCGCGACCTGCAGCGTCTTGTGTCTCACCTCGCGGGTCGCATTGGTCCGCCAGGAGGGGCTTTGCCCAAGCAACGCCGACCATTTGGCTTCCTCGGCCGCGAGCACGGCCAGAGCAAGGCGGAGGCCATCTCGCTGGCCCTGCACATAATCGTCCGACATCCGCGTTTTCTAGGCGTGCCGGCGTGAAGCGCAAAGGATCGATGCCGACGATTGGACGACGGCTCGCGCCGGTTAGCCCTCGCGGTATTTCCAGGCGAGGTCGTGCCAGCCGATCTCGCGCCCGTCATGCGCGCGGATCGCGATCGGCCCGATCGGCTCGCCGTCGCGCGAATCGACCAGTTCCGGGTTCGACGGCACGCCCAGCGCGTATTTCTCGCCCCACTGGCGCAGCGCTATCATCGTGGGGAGCAAGTCGCTGCCCTTCGCGGTCAGCCGGTACTCGACCTTGCGGCGATCTTCCTGGCACGGGATGCGTTCGAGCACCCCATGATCGACCAGCCGCGCGAGCCGGTTGGAAAGGATGTTGCGGGCGATGCCGAGCTGGCTCGAGAACTCCTCGAAATGGACCAGGCCGTTGAACGCGGCGCGCAGGATCAGAAACGACCAGCGCTCGCCCATCACGTCGAGCGCAGCCGGAAGCCCGCATTCGGCCGCTGCCTTCAGGTCTTCGCGCACGTACTCATCCGTGGTCCTTGTAGCCCAAACGCTCCTTCATCCCAATCGGCGCCGGCCGGTTTTCCATTGCGAATCGAAACTGTCAGATATACGTGCTGAATTGCAACTAACACTCCTGTACATAAGGAGCCGCCCAATGCGCCGTCTGATCTGCCTCCTCGCTCTCGCCGCCATCATTCCCGGGGCACCCGCGCTGGCACAAGGCCAGACCTTGCGCGCCGAGCTGGCCGCGTCGCAGGATGGCAACCGCGAGGTCATTATCGATGGCCGTGTGTGGAGTTGCAGCGGCAATGCCTGCACCGCGCAGGGCGACGACGCGCGCCCCGCGATCGCCTGCCGCAAGCTGGCGCGCAAGCTCGGTCCGGTCACTCGCTTCGCCACCGCGCAGAGCGAGCTCGATGCGGCCGGCCTCGCGACCTGCAACCAGGATCACAAATAAGTCCGGATCCAGCGTCCCGCCGTCTCTTCTCCATCCCCGGGACGCTTGCCTGGCCCCCGCGCACGAACCCCCGCGCGGGGGCCCTTCATTCCGGCCACGCCGGAATGCCTGACGCGGTGCGGCCCGCCCTTCCAGCCCGCGGCCGTGAGCCGGGTTGCGGTCAGATCAGCCAGACGATCAGCGCTGCGGCGAGGAGCCACAGCAGCACGCCTATGCCGATGCCGTAAGCAAAGCCCCGTGCAACCCTTGCCGGGTCTTCCTGGTCGTTGAGTGCGCCCGAACAGTCGAGGCGCTTGATTTTCGCCTTCATGATCCACCCCAGATAGCTCACTTGGGTGTGAGCTTTGTTCGTTAGCGCGGAGTAACACTTCTTGGTTACGAAAGTACATCCATCCGGTTCACTCTGTTGTGAATGACCGGCTCTGCGCGGTTCAATCGTTTGCCTGGAAGGCGAGCCGGTGAGCGCGGGATCGCGAGCCCTCGCGGGGCCACGCAGGTGCAACTACCCGAGCAGCCCGCGCGCGGTCAGCTCGCGCTCGAGCGCGTCGGCGCCGGTGAACAGGTGCGTCCGCCAGTCGCGGGCCGCGGCCGCGGCGACATTGGCCGGGCTGTCGTCGGTGAAGAACAGCGCCGGGCCCGACAATCCGATGCGCGTCTCGGCGATTGCGTAGATCCGCGCGGCTGGCTTGGCGCACCGCTCCTGGCCCGAAACGACGACATCGGCGAACAGGTCGAAGATCGGCTGAGCCGGCCGGAAGCGGGCCCAGAACTCGGCCCCGAAGTTGGTCAGCCCGTATAGCGGCACGCCGCGTTCGGCGAGCCGGCGCACGAGGTCGTGCGTGCCGGGTATCGCGCGCGGCAGCGTCTCGAGGAAGCGCTCGGCGTAAGCATCGATCAGCGCCGCGTGCTGCGGGTACTGCGCCTTGCGCTCGGCGAGCATCTCGTCGAGCGGGCGCCCGCCGTCGGACTGGAAGTGCCATTCCTCGGTGACCACGTTCGCGAGGAACGAGTCGAGCCCGGCGGGATCGGCGATCAGCTTCTCGAACAGGTACCTGAGGTTCCAGTCGAACAGCACGCGGCCGATGTCAAACACGACCGCCTGGGCATCAGGCATGCAAAAGGCCTCCGAAAGCTCGGAGGCCCCGAAATGCTTCCACTGCCTGGATGCGGCCGCGACCGAGTCGCGGCGCGGCAGGCATCAGCCCTGGCGCGCCTTGAAGCGGCGGTTGGTCTTGTTGATCACGTAGACCCGGCCACGGCGGCGGATAACGCGGTTGTCGCGGTGGCGGCCCTTGAGCGACTTCAGGCTGTTGACGATCTTCATGGCTCGAATTCCAAAAAATACAGCACCGGAGGCGGCCCCCGATGCCGAAAATCACGTGCGGCCCCCTATGCGGGCCGGGGCGCCAAGTCAAGCGCCGCGGATCTCGCTCAGCCGGCGTTCCCACGCCAGCGCGTGGTCCACGATGGTCTCCAGCTCCGCGTATTGCGGCGCCCAGGGAAGGGTCGTTTTGATCCGGCTGTTGTCGGACACCAGCGAAGCGGAATCGCCGGGGCGGCGGTCCTTCATTATGCGCTCGATCTTCAGGTTGGTCACACGGTCGACCGCGTCGAGCACCTCGAGCACCGAAAAGCCGCGCCCGTAGCCGCAGTTCATCGTCAGCGATTCGTCCGGTCGCTCGACCAGCGCCTCGAGCGCAAGCACGTGCGCCGCGGCGAGATCGCTGACATGAATGTAGTCGCGCACGCCGGTGCCGTCGGGCGTGTCGTAGTCGGTGCCGAAAACCGCGACCGAATCGCGCTTGCCCAGCGCCGCCTCGACCGCGACCTTGATCAGGTGCGTCGCGCCAGCGGTCGACTGCCCGCTGCGGCCGTCCGGATCGGCGCCGGCGACGTTGAAGTAGCGCAGCGCGCAGTAGTTGAGCGGATGCGCTGCCGCCGTGTCGGCCAGCATCCGCTCGGTCATCAGCTTCGACCAGCCATAGGGATTGATCGGCACTTTCGGGCTGTCTTCGGTCACCGGCGAAACCTCGGGCGCGCCGTAAGTCGCCGCGGTGCTCGAGAAGATGAAGTGCGGCACGCCCGCGTTGACCGCAGCCTCGATCAGCGCGCGGCTCTTCACGGTGTTGTTGTGGTAGTACTTGAGCGGCTGCTCGACCGATTCGGGCACCACGATCGAGCCGGCGAAATGCATGATCGCGCCCGACCCGTTGCCGATGCCCTGCTCGGCGAAGATGCGCGCGAGCAACTCCGCGTCCTCGAT
>DATDLP010000031.1:0-11402 GCA_036519255.1 Croceibacterium sp. | reverse complement strand
TCGCGCCGGAGCGGCTTGCGTGCCTCGTCGTCGGCCGCGGCGGCGATCCCGGCTTCGAGCGCGGCGACGCGCCCGGCGATCAGCGCGAGGCCGCGGGCGGTCACGAGATTGGGGCCGGGCGGGATCGGCAGCTCGAACTTGGGCTCAAGGTGCTCTTCGTCGCTCTCGCGGCGGAACGCCACGCTCATCGGTTTCTCCAGGTTGCAGTGCGGGGGAAGTGGACCGGATCGGAGGAGAATTCAACGGGTATCCTTGAAGGATACGTCGCAGCGAAGCGCAGCTGCGGTCCCACTCATTCGAGTGGGCGAAGTTAGACGCGCGCGGACTTAGCGCCCGCCAAGCCCAAGCTCGCGCAGGCTCAGCTGGTCGAACTTGATGCGCATCTGCACGTAAGGACCGCTGCGGGTGTAGCGGGTTTCCTCGAAGTCGCGGTCGCGGAAGCCGACCACGTTCCAGCCGACCGAGATCCAGCTGTTGCGCGCCGGGCTGATCCCGACGCTCGGGCCGGCCGAGAAGCTCAGCGCGCGTGCGCCGGGCCCGTGGCGGACGGTTCCGGCGACGCCGACGTCGATCGTATCGGCGAGGTCGAAACGGATGTCGGCGCCGACTGCGTTGCTCCATCCGGCGACGTCGTAGCTCTCGAGCTTCTCCGAGGCGTAGCGCGAGCCCCAGAACACCGAGACCTCGTAGCTGCCCCTGCCGCCTTCCGCCGGCCCGCCCGAAAGGTTGACCGAGAGGCTGTTGACCACGCGTTGCGAGCGCGCGTTGCCGCTGAGCGTGAACGCGCCGACGCCGAGCGGGCCGGGCTGGCCGGCGGTGGCGCCGGTCACCTGGTCCTCGCGCAGCTCGAGCTTCTCGAGCCACGACCAGCCGCTGCCCGACGGGCGGTGGGCCCAACTCAGCTCGAGGCTGGTCACGCGGGTCTTCGCGCCGGTGTCGCTCTCGGCGGTGAACCAGTCGAACGCGGCGCCGAGCGCGCTGCCTTCGCCGATCTGCTTGAGTGCGGCGGCGGTCAGGCCGTAGCGGTCGTCGTTCTGGCCATCGCGGTATTCGGCGCGGCCGGTCACGCTCCAGTCGTCGTTGCGATAGGTCGCACCGGCGGTGGCAGCGGTGAAGTCCTCGGTCAGCCCGCCGCTGCCGAGGAAGCCGCCGCTGGCGACCGGGTGCTCGGGATTGAGCACGCGCGAGGGGTCGATCCCGTCGAGCGTCTTGTTGCTGTCGAGCGTCAGGTCGACCGACCAGTGCTCGTCGAGCACCAGCGACTGCGACAGGCCGAACGCGGCGAACGTGCGCGGGCCGTATTCGGCGATGTTCTGCAGGTTGCCGGCCAGCGCGATCCGTGCGCCGGCCCACGGCTGCAGGTCGAACCCGAGCCGCGCGGTGCGCGCGTCGACGGTGTCGCCATCGGCGATCTCGTAGCTGCCGACCAGCGCGACGTCGCTGGTCACCGCGTAACGGGCGCCGAGGCGGTGGCGCGCGGGGAAGTCGATGCTCTCGGTCTTGCCGAGCGGCAGCTCGGTCTGCACGTCGAGCTCGAGCCGGTTGTCGAGCAGCCGCTTGGTGGCGCCGAGCTGGAGGATCGTCGAGCGCGCCTCGCGCCCGTCGGCGAGGCGGTCGTCGGCCCAGGTCAGGCCGGCGCGAGCGCCGAAGGTGCTGGCGCGGTATTCGGCCAGCGCGCGCAGCGCGGTGCGGCGCGCGTCGCTCGCGAGATAGTCGTCGTGCCAGGCGCTGGCCGAGAGGTTCCAGCGATCGCCGATGCGCGCGTTGGCGTCGACGCCGAACTTGCGCGCACCGTCTTCGGCCTGGCTGGTCTGGCCGACCCCGAAGCCGCGCTGGCGCTCGCGCACATAGGCGAGCACGTCGACCGCGCCGTCGTGGTGCTCGGCCTCGATCTGCCAGGCGGTGGCGCTGGCCGAGCCGCCGGCGGCGGTGTCGGTCTCACTGACCGCGGCCTCGGCGCGAATCTCGGTGCTTTCGCTCGGGCGGTAGCGCACGTCGGCACCGAGCAGGGTCGACTTGCGGGTGTCGTCGGCATCGCGCAGCACGGTGGCGGCGACCTGCAGCGTCTCGTCGGCGGTCTGCCAGGTCACCCGGCCGCCCGCGTTGAGCTCGCGGCCGGCGACGCCGTCGACTTCGTAGTCGGCGACGATGAATTGCGGGTTGAGCTGCGAATCGCGGCTCAGGATCGGTTCGCGGAAGCGCAGTATCCCGGTAAGATAATCGATCTCGTAGTCGATGTAGCGGGTCAGCACGCGGCGCTCGACCACGAGGTCGGCGCGAAGCCGGTCGCGTACTTCGAGCGTGATCCGCTCCGAGTTGGCGAGGATGTCGCGCGCGCCGAGCGCATAGGGGCCCGACAGGCCGTTGCCCTGCAGCTCGTCGCGGCGGTGGCGCGTGGGGGTGTCGGCGGCGAAGGCGATCGCGGCGAGGCGGTCGCCGCGGTATTCGGCCTTCACGCCGTTGAACGCACGCACGTAGCGGGCGAGCTCGGGCTCGTCGATGCCGGTCTCGAAGTCGCCGAACAGCGCGTAGAACTGCGGCCGCTCGAGCTTGAGGTAGAGCCGGCGGAGCGACGCGGCGTCGTAGCGGCGCTCGCTGCGGTCGGCGTAGACGGTGTAGTACGAGTTCGGGTCGATCACGCCGGCGAACCGGGTTTCGGCCTCTTCCTTGTCGCTGTCGTAAGCCAGCGTCATCAGCCATTTGCCGAGCACGCGACCCTTGGCGTAGAGCGCCACGCGGCCGTCGGCGATGACCTCGTCGTCATCCTCGTCGAGCTCCTCGACCTTGCCCTGCAGGCGGTTGTAGCCGACGGTGCCTTCGGCCAGGCCGACGATGGTCCACGGCCGCTGGCCGGGCTCGAGCCAGGTCTCGATGCGCTGTTCGCGCTCGGTGCGCTCGTCGCGGAACTGGAAGCGCAGGCTCAGGCTGCCCGAGGCGGTGGTCGGCTCGAGCTCGATGTAGGCCACGCCGTCCTCGCCCTCGATGCGCCAGAACGGGCGGGCGCGCTCGAGCCCGGCGAGCTGGCGCGCCTGCTGGGCGTCGGCCTCGACCGCGGGGTAGTACGGCGCTGGGAGCTCGAAATCGCCGGTGACGCCGTGGCGTACCGGCCGCCCGTCGCGATCGGTCAGGCGGACCGCGAGCACCGGGCGCGTGACGCCATCGGCGACCAGCACCGAGCGATCGCGCAGCAGTTGCGCGCGCACCGGCGCCGAGCCGTAGCGGACAGTCCGCTCGAGCGTCTCGACCAGCGCGCCGTTCGCGTCTCGCACTTCGGCGGTGAGCGCGACCGAGCGGCCGTCGATCGGAATCCCGCGCCAGACGCTGATTGCGACCACGCCGGCGCCGTCGGTACGGCTGCCCTCGAAGGCGATCGGATCGACCGGCTTGCCGCCGGCGAGCAGCCGCACGGTCTGGCCGGGCAGGTGCTTGATCGCCACGCGCACCAGCGGTGCGCGCGGGTTGTGCTCGGGCTCGGGGAACAACCAGGCGATGCCGGGCTCCTGGCCGGCCAGCCAGTCGCGCTCGGCGCCGGCGGCGACGGCATCGCTCGGCGGAGCGGGCCGCGCGGCCTGGGCGACCTGGCCGGCGGTGTCGCGCGCCGGGCTTGGCGCGAGATGGAAGTCGACCCGCTTGAGCGCGCCGCCACGGCCATCGACGAAGCGCGAGAACGCGCGCCCGGCCGAGCGGGAGTTGCGCGCGCAATCGACCGCGACGCGGTCGGCGGGCAGGGTCATGTCGTCGAGCTGTACCACGTGGGTGCCGGGCCGCACGCCCTCGAAGTGATAGCGGCCGTCCTCGTCGGTCACGGCATAGCTGCCGTCCTCGAGCATGATGCGCACGCCGGCCACGCCCGGCGCGTCGTCGCCGGCCTCGCAGCGGCCGTCGACCACGCGGCCGATGATGGTCATCCGCGCGGCGTGCGCGGCGCGCACGATCCGCACCACCGCGTCGGCCGCGTTGCTGCGGTTGCCGCGGTCGTCGCTGGCCTCCGCGCGGTTGACCGCATCGCCCGGGCGCGCGTCGGGGCGCACGTCGACCGCGTAGGCGATCGTCGCGGTGCCGCCCGCGGCAAGCGCTGGCAGGGCGAGACGGAAGCCGCGGCCCGACGGATTGGGCTGGGTCGCAACGCGCTGGCCGTCGATCCTGACCGAGTCCGGCCGCAAACGCAGCGACGAGGGCAGCGCGTCGACCACGGTGATCGTGCCGGTCGGTCGCAGCGCGTCGGGATTGTGCACCGTGATCTGGTATCTCAACGGGATACCGGGCTCGGCAATCGCGCTGGACACCTGCTTGGTCAGCACGAGGGCGTCGCCGGGCTTGTCGAGCGGCAGGCTGATCTGCACCGGCTCGGGGCCATCGAGCACGAAGGCCCCCCCGTAGGAGCCCCACTCGTGAATCGCGAAAGCCAGCCCGTCCGGCTGGCGCAAGTCGGCAAGATCGGCCGGACTTCGCAGCGAGGGCGCGAAGTAGCCTTCGGGCGGCTCGACCACGAGCCGGTAGGTCCCGGCCTCGGCGAGCGGAAAGCGGAACTGGCCCGGCGGGAGGTTGTAGCTCGAGCCGCCGCTGTCGAGCACTGTGCTGCCGGTCGCCACGGTGGAAGGATAACGCGAGGTGCCGTCGTCGCCGTAGACCACCGCGGGCTGTCCGGTGGCCGCGTCGACCAGCGTCACGCGCACTCCATCGAGCACAGTTCCGTCAGCACTGTCAAAGACATAACCGAACGGATCGGCCAGCACGCGCAGCTCGGTGCGCGCGGTGGAAGTGCGATGATCGGGCGCGAGCGAGGCAATCTCGATCACGTCGCCGGCTTCGACCGCGAGGCGGCAATCGGCCCGCTCGCCCGGCGGCGGTACGCGGGTGGACTGCACGAAACCGCTGAACTCGCCGGTGTCGGCGCCGGTCTCGAACACGGTCAGCATCTCGCGGTCGCCGCTGCCGGCGGAGATCATCACCTCGATCGTGTCGATCGCGCCGGGATCGTAGTTGTTGCCCGGCGAGGTGACGCGGAAGATGAAGGGCTCGCCCGGGCGGATCTCGGAAATCTCGAGCGCGGTGGCCGGGGAGAGCGATTGTCCGGCCCAGGCCGGCGTGAGAAGCGCGGTCCTGGCGCCGTCGGCAGTGGTGCACAGCGGCGCAGTGACGCGGAATGTCTGGCTCGCCGAGTTCTCGGCGAAGCGGTAGGCGGCCAGCGAAAGCGGCGGAAAGACCCGTTCGACGGCCAGATCGACGCGGTTGGAAGCGAGCGTGAGCCGTTGTCCGCCACCGTCCCATTGGATGGTGGCGACATTGCTGATCGTACGCGCACCTTGCGGTCCCGCCGCCTGCGCGAAGGCAGGCAGCGGCGCTGCCAGGGCGAGCGCCAGCAGGGCGAGTTTCATCGCCCAGAAAAGTCTGGCCAAAACGGTCATGCGTCCCGACGGTGCGGGAGAACCGGCGTCCCTCACGCCGGTTCTCCCGCCCGCTGTCCTCAGTTGACCGTCACGCGGAACACGACGGTCCGGGTCACGCCGGCGGTGATGTCGCTGAGCGTGCCGCTCACGACGCCCGAGGCATGGCTGCCGCCGGTGGTGCCGTCGGCATTGCAGGTGCCGCTGGTCACCGTGCCGTTGACCAGGATCCCGAAGCTCGGTTCGAAGGTCGTGGAGAGCGGCAGGCTATCCGAGATGGCGACGTTGGTGGCCGTTGCGCTGCCCGCGGCGTTGGTCACCGCGACGCAGTATTCGACCACCGCGCCCGGAATCATCTTGGGATTGGTGGTGTTGTTGAACGGATCGCTGATGATCCGGCTGGTCTTCGTGGCCGACAGATTGGCCGCGAGCACGGTGAAGTCGTCCACCGCGAAGTGGATGCCGTCGCGCGCGGTGTTGCCGCCGGCGTTCGTGTCGGCGAAGACGGTGTCGATGCCGGCGGTGTTGGCGCCGGTCGTTTCGGTGATCGCCGCGCCGAGCGTGCCGACCGTGGTCGCCTCGCGTGCGGTGGCGGTCAGGCGAACGCCTGCGACGTCGTTGGTCGCACGGCCGAGCGGCACGTTGGCGACCACGAATACCGTACGGCTGGCGTCGGCTGCGACCTGGTCGAGATAGGTGACCGCGAGATCGGTGCCGGCGTCGTAAGCGCCGTTGGTATTGGTATCGACGAACACGCCGAGACCGGAGACGTCGAAGTTGTCGGTCCCGCCGTGGGCCGAAGTGCCGCCAACGAGCTGCGCGGCCGCGAGGGCCAGATCGAGCGGAGCGTTGGACACGTTGGTCACGGTGAACGCGGTCACCGCGGCCGACTGGCCGGGCGAGACGCTGGTGGTGGTTGAACCCACTTCCGCTACCGTCAGGTTGATCTTGCGGTCGACCGTGAAGGTGTCGCTCGCAGAGACCGGATTCTGGACGTTTCCACCGACTCTGAAGTCAATGGTGACAGTGTTGGTGATGGACGTACCCGAGGCGGTGCCCGCCGCAAGAGCGGGGGACGCCACCGATGCCGCGACCGCCAGCACGCTGACGGATGCGAGCATGCGCATCGATGCATTCATTGTGTTTTCCCTTCCAAGTCAGCACCTTAAACCCCCGCCGGTGCAAAAGCGGCAATAAGACGAACTATTTGACGAGCCCGCGGAAGCTCAGCTGGCCCGCGCCGCCCTGCGGCACCGGCTGGCTGAGCGACCAGCGGATGTGCGTGACATCGGCGGCTTCCGCCGGCCGGCTGGCGCCATCGACGCCGGCCACGGTCAGCGAGCCAAGAGCCCCCCAGCTCTTGCCGCCGTCGACCGAGACTGCCGCGCTCGCGTCATCCGTACCCGAAAAGGATACTGAGTCGGGCACGGGATTGGTCAGGACCAGATCCGTCGCCGGCTCCGCGCCATCGTTGCGGTAGCTGAGGACGAACACCAGGCTGTCCCCCGGCACCACCATGTCGGGCTCGGCGCGCGTGGTGACGCTGCGGCCATCGGCGCTGGTTTCCGTGCGCTCGACGAACACTTCGCTGACGAGCGAAACGCTGCCGGCTGCCTGGACGGCGGCGGGCATGAGCAGGGCGAACAGCGCAAGCAGGATCTTCATGGATCCGGTTCCTCTCAATCGATTTCGACCTGGAAGGTCACGGTACGGCTGGTGCCGGCGCCGACCGACCCGAGGGTCACGGCGATGCCGGAGCCGGTGAAGCGGCCCGCGTCACCGTCGGCCGCGTCGCTCAGGGTGCTTCCCTCGAGTGTCAGCGAGCCGGGGCGGTAGGTCGTGCCGGCGGGAATCGGGTCGGCCACGGCGACGTTGTTGACCGTGCCGGTGCCGCTGACCGTGGCGGTCAGCGTGTAGGTGACGATCGCGCCGGGGACCGTGCTGGTCCCGCCGAACGGGCCGGCCACGCTCGCGGTCTTGCCGAGCGCCACGCTGGCGCGGTTGACGCGATAGACGCCGTCGTCGTTGCTCTCCGCACCGGTCGCGCCGACGACCGCATCGCCGCCGCCTTCGCCCTGGCCGGCGAAGCTGGTGCCGGGGGTGCCGGTGCCGGTGGTCGCGGCGGCCAGCAGGCCGACCTGGCCGCGCTGCGTGTCGGTCGCTCCCGCAGGGATCGACGACAGGATGAACACCGCCAGCGAGGTATCGGGTTGCAGAAGCGGATCGTTCGAGCCCGCCGAATAGACGGTGTCGATGCCGGCGTCGTAGGCGCCGTTGCCGTTGGTATCGAGGATGATCGAGGTGACGGTGGGATTGAAGTCGTCCCCACCGGCATTGCCGTCGGCCGTCAGCACGAACGCTTCGGGGCCGTTGCCGCCGTTGGTCACGGCAAACTTGAGCACGCGGTTGGTCGCGCCCGGCGTCACGCCGACGTCGCCGGTGTCGGTCGAGGCGACGCTGACGTCGAGCAGTTCGCCCACGCGCAAGGTGACCGCGTTCGAATCGACCGATTGCGGATTGCCGTCGGGGCCCGAGAAGGTCGCGGTCGCGGTGTTGGTGATGTCTGTGCCGGCAAGCGTGCCGGCCGCATGCGCGACCGAGAACGGCGCGGCGGCGGTAACCACGAATAGAGCAAATTGCACTACGCCGACCGGCGACCGGCGGCTCTGGTCAAGTCTGAACATCTGGATCCCCATCCAAGTCTCGAGGGGTCCATATGCGTGGCAACACCTAAGGTCTGGTTAATTGGCCATAAAGACTTTGTATCAACCCGTTCAGGTAACCGTCCGGACGCGGCGGGGCGCCGTGGACGCGGCCACCGATCGGCCGGCAGGACCGGTCGCCATCAACCACTCTCATCGCCACATCGCTTGACTCGCGGTGCCATCCGCGCTGGCCATCGGCGCATGTCCACGCGCCAACCCGACCATCCGGTCGATCGCCTGTTCCTCGACCGCTGGTCGCCGCGTGCGTTCGATCGCTCGGTCATGCCCGAGGCCGATCTGCGGACCGTGCTCGAGGCCGCGCGGTGGGCGCCTTCCGCGTTCAACGCGCAGCCGTGGCGCTTGCTCTACGCTACGCGGGAGAGCGCCGACTGGGAGCGTTTCGTGGCGCTGCTGATGCCGTTCAACCGCGTCTGGGCGCAGAACGCCTCTGTGCTGATCTTCATCCTGTCGGACACGCTGATCGAGGCGAAGCAGGGCGAGACCTCGCCGTCGCGCACCCACAGCTTCGATGCGGGCGCCGCGTGGGCCTCGCTGGCGCTGCAGGCGACCGCGCTCGGCTATCACGCGCACGGCATGGCCGGGGTCGACTGGGATCGTGCGCGCGACGAGCTCAAGGTGCCCGAGCGTTTCCGCTTCGAGGCCGCGTGCGTCGTGGGGCGGATCGCATCGCCCGAGACGCTCGACGAGAAGCTGCGCGCGCGGGAAGTGCCATCGGGGCGCAAGCCGCTCGGGGACATTGCCTTCGCTGGCGATTTTCCCGCCTGACGGTCCGGAGGCGCGAGGCGGCTTGAGCGGCGCGCGGTTTGCGCTCACACTCGCGGCATGAGCGGAGCGGTGGAAACGGGCTCGGGGCGAGGACGGCGGGTGACGCTGCCCGCGCGGCCGGAACCGCTCGCGCTCGCCGCCGAGGAGACCGCCGTGGTGGTGGTCGACATGCAGAACGCCTATGCCTCGGCAAGCGGCTACGTCGATCTCGCGGGGTTCGACATCGCTGGCGCGGCGGGCACGATCGGGCAGATCGGCAAGGTGCTCGAGACCGCGCGCGCCGCCGGGGTGCAGGTAGTGTTTCTGCAGAACGGGTGGGACTCGGACTACGCCGAAGCCGGCGGGCCGGGCTCGCCCAACTGGCACAAGTCCAACGCGCTCAAGACCATGCGCGCGCGGCCAGAGCTGCACGGGCAGCTGCTTGCCAGGGGCGGATGGGACTACGCGCTGGTCGACGCGCTGGCACCGCAGGACGGCGACCTCGTGCTCGGTAAGCCGCGCTACAGCGCGTTCTTCCATTCGCAGCTCGATTCTGCGCTGCGCGCGCGCGGCATCCGCACGCTGGTGTTCGTCGGCATCGCGACCAACGTCTGCGTCGAGAGCACGCTGCGCGACGGGTTCCATCTCGAATACTTCGGCGTCCTGCTCGAGGACGCGACGCACCACCTCGGCCCGGACTTCGTGCGCGAGGCGACGGTGTACAATGTCGAGCGGTTCTTCGGCTGGGTCTCGACCGTGGCCGATTTCTGCGGGGCATTCGGCCAGATGCCTGAGGAGTAACGGCATGAGCTTCGATCCGATCAATCCGCCGCAGTTTCCGACGCCGATCGCGCCCTATTCGGCCGGGACCCGCGCGACGGACACGATCTACGTCTCGGGAACGCTGGCACTGGGCGAGGGGGGCACGGTGTTGCACCCCGGCGACGCGGCCGCACAGACGCGGCATGTGCTCGAGACGATCGCCGCGGTACTCGAGGCCGGCGGCGGCTCGCTGGCCGACGTGGCATTCAACCACATCTTTCTCGCCGACTGGCGCGACTATGCGGCGATGAACGCGGTCTATGCCGAGTTTTTCCCTGGAGCGAAGCCGGCGCGCTATTGCATTCAGTGCGGGCTGGTGAAGCCCGGGCTGCTGGTAGAGATCGCCTCCGTGGCGCATCTGGGCTGATGGGCGAGATCGCCGGCCTCTACTACGAGGAGCGCGGGGCGGACCGCGCGGTGCCGCTGATCCTTTCGGCGGGCCTCGGCGGCTCGGCGTCGTACTGGGCACCCAACAGCGGCGCGCTGGCCGAACATCACCGGGTGATCGGCTACGATCACCGCGGAACGGGTCGCTCGGTGCGTGAGGTGGAGGGCGTCCTGAGCGTCGAGCAGATGGCGGACGACATCGTTGCGCTCATGGACGGGCTCGGCCTCGAGCGCGCCGCGCTGATCGGACATGCCGCGGGCGGGCTTGCCGGCCTTGCGCTGGCGCTCAAGGCGCCCGAACGGCTGGCGCGGCTGGTGGTGGTGAACGGCTGGGCGCAGCTGGACCCCTATACCGGCCGCTGCTTCGATGCGCGGCTGTCGCTGCTGCAGGGCGGCGGCGTGCGCGCCTACCTGCGTGCGCAGCCGCTGTTCCTCTACCCGCCGCAATGGAGCTCGGACCACCACGACGAGCTGGAACGCGAGGAGGAGGACCAGGTGGCGGCCTTTCCCGGGGCCGAGATGATCCGGCGAAGGATCGCTGCGGTGCGCCGGTTCGACATCGCAGATCGGCTTGGCGAGATTACGGTGCCGAGCTTGTTCCTTGCTGCGGACGACGACATGCTCGTCCCCAACGCATGCTCCGAGCGGCTGGCCGAAGGCGTGCCCGGTGCGACGCTGGCCCGGTTGCGAACCGGCGGGCACGCGTGCAACGTCACGCGGCCGGAGAACTTCAATACGGGCCTGATCGATTGGCTCGCAGACCTGAGTAGGGAGTCCTGATGGAAATCGGCGTCTTCGTTCCCATCAACAACAACGGCTGGCTGATCAGCGAGAACGCCCCGCAGTACATGCCGAGCTTCGATCTCAACAAGGAGATCGCGCTGCTGGCCGAGAAGCACGGGCTCGATTTCCTGCTGTCGATGATCAAGCTGCGCGGGTTCGGCGGCAAGACCGAGTTCTGGGAATACGGGCTCGAGAGCTTCACGCTGATGGCCGGGCTCGCCGCGGTGACCGAGAAGATCAAGATTTACGCCACCTGCCCGACGCTGGTGATCCCGCCGGCGTTCGCCGCGCGGATGTGCAACACGATCGATTCGATCAGCCATGGGCGCTTCGGGCTCAACCTGATCACCGGCTGGCAACGGCCCGAGTACAGCCAGATGGGAGTGTGGCCCGGCGACGAGCACTTCCGCAACCGCTACCAGATGCTCGACGAGTACGCCGGCATCCTGCGCGAGCTGTGGGCGAGCGGAGTGAGCGACTTCAAGGGCCAGTACTACACGATGGACGATTGCCGCGTGCGGCCGACGCCGGACGGGGACATGAAGATCATTTG
>DATDLP010000030.1:0-4035 GCA_036519255.1 Croceibacterium sp. | reverse complement strand
GCAACGACACCGAAGCCGAGGATTCGCCGTTCGGCGCGGCGCTCGACGTGACCCCGGCGATCAATCCGGCCTCGCAGCACGTCGCGATCAGCCGCGCGGGCGGGGTGACCCGCGCCAGCGTGGCGGGCTTTCCCGGGGGCTCGATCTTCGCCGGGCAGGGCGCGCTGATCGATCTCGGCGCGGACACCGACGCGGTGATGCTGCCGCGCGCGTTCCAGGTGGTGACGCTGGCGGAGAAGGGCGGTGCCATCGCCGGCGGCAGCCGGGTCGCGGCGCATGCGCTGTTCCGCAACGCGCTGCGCGAGGCGAAGAGCTTCGACGAGCGAGGGGCGATCATCGCCGGCGGCGCAGCGCGGCGGGCCGGTAGTGGCGACCCCGTTCCGATCGATCTCCGGCCGATCGATCCGCGCCTGTCGGCGAGCCAGGCCGAGCGCGGCGACGACGTGCTGTTGACGCGGTTCGACGCGGCGGCGCTGATCCCGGTGGCGAACGGCGACCAGCCGCTTTATGTCGAGGTTCACCGCGCGTCGGACATTCTCGCGGTGCTGGCGCTGCGCGACGAGTTCCCGGCGCTCAGGCTGGTGCTGGTCGGGGCGACCGAAGGCTGGCTGGTTGCGCGCGCAATCGCTGCGGCCGGCGTACCGGTGATCACCGAGCCGCTGACCGACCTGCCGGCACGGTTCGAGCAATTGGGCTCGACCCAGTCGAACGTGGGACGGATGGTCGATGCCGGGGTCAAGGTCGCGATCGGCAGCTTCGCCGGCGACAACCAGCCGCGCTACGCGCCGCAGCAGGCAGGCAACCTGGTCGCGCTGAGCAAGCTGCCGGGCGCAACCGGGCTGACCTGGGGCGAGGCGTTCGCCGCGATCAGCTCGGTTCCGGCCGAGATCGCCGGGCTCGGCGGCACCGCGGGCGTGCTCAAGGGCGGCGCGCACGGCGACGTCGTGCTGTGGGACGGCGATCCGCTCGAGCTGAGCTCGGCGCCGCTGCGGGTGTTCATCGACGGGGTCGAGCAGCCGCTCGACAACCACCAGACCCGGCTGCGCGAGCGCTACCGCACGCCGGGCGAAGGGGACCTGCCCAAGGCCTACGAACGGTAAGCTTGACGCTGAAAATCCGGGGCGCCGCTATCCCTATCCATCGCGAAATCAGGTCGGCGGAAGAACTGACGCTGTTTCGGTTCGGTGGATTCGATCAGTCCGCCCCGGAAAAGAACGGAATCCTCTCGTCCTCTCGGTCCACTACGTGCATCGGATAGATATACTTGAGGTATAGCAGAAAGAACACGATGGAGGCGATCAGGATGATCACTCCAATGGTCTTAGACCGCACCTCGAGCTGGGACAGCGACGCGATGATCCTGATCCGGTCGTCCGCCGCGTCCTCTGGATCGTCATCGGCAGGCGCAGCGGGGTTCGATCCCACCTCTCCTGGCGGCACAGCGAGGGCGGTCGGCTTCCTAGCGCCAGAACGCCGCATATCGCCGCGAAACTGCAACCAGGCGGTGAACATGCCGAATAGCACGATCCCTACTACCAGCCAAAAGATCACCTGATTGGTAAAGTGATGCCATTCCCATGCCTTCTTGTAGTGCTGCACCTGCCAGGCGACGAGATCGAGCTGTAACTGATCCGATGTGGACCGGGTCGTTTTCGATGAGTTGAACGCTTCGTCGAGCTGTTCGTCAAAGGCCGGATCAATTGATGCTGTCGATTCGGAGGTCGTCGATCCGTCTACGTCGCTTCCCGCAGCGGCGCTCGCCGGCTCAACCATAAAGGCGGCAAGAATCGCGAGCAGTAGCGTCAAGGTTGTCAAACGCATAAATCCTCCTGCCGGCTTTCGCTAGCCAGCCCGCTCAACTGAAGCCACCCGGACCGGTGCGGACTACCACAGACCCAACGCGCTATAGTCCCGCTACCCGCCTGTAATAGTCGGCCAGGTCGCGTGGGCACTCACTGAGTTTGGCTTCCTGTCGGAGGAATCTGCGTTCCGAGCCGGGAGACCGTTGAATGACGCGGTCATGGGCGGATGCCCGGTATTCCGCGAGCTCGGAGGCTGGAACGCCCCCGCACCTCCCCTGCCATGCGGGAGTATTGAACTCCGGGTAAGGTGTGGACAAACAGCCGCACAGTGAGAGCAGGCCTGCACCCAACGCGACTGGGGCGAGCAAGCGCAACATGTTCCCTCCAAATCGATCGGAGATTACCATACGCGAAGCGTCTGTGAAGGATTTTCTAAAGAAGAGGATTCGATCTGGTGAAGACTTTAGGTGTCACTTACAACCCGTCTGCTAAAAGTCTCTCTATCGCCAGGTTTAAGCCCGCGCTTCCTCGACCCCCGCGCTGTTGTGGCGCAAGGCGCCGAGCACGGTTTCGACGATGTGCGGCGCGTTGAGGCGGGCCTCGTCGTACTGCTTGTCGGGCGAATCGTGGTCCTGGAACAGGTCGGGCAGCCGCATCGTGCGGATCTTGAGGCCGCCGTCGGTCAGGCCCTCGTCGCTCGCCAGCGTGAGCACGTGCGCGCCGAGGCCGCCGATGCTCGCCTCCTCGATCGTCACTACCACCTCGTGCGTCGCCATGAGCTTGCGTATCAGCTCCGAATCGAGCGGCTTGGCGAAGCGCAAGTCGGCGACCGTGGTCGACAATCCCTTGGCCTCGAGCTGGTCGGCCGCCTTGAGCGCCTCGCCGAGCCGCGTGCCGAGCGAGAGCAGCGCGACCTTCGATCCGTGGCGGACGATGCGGCCCTTGCCGATCGCCAGCCGCTCGGGCGTCTCGGGCAGCGGCACGCCGGTGCCAGAGCCGCGCGGGTAACGGAACGCGATCGGACCTTCGTCGTGACACACCGCGGTGTAGGTCATGTGCACGAGCTCGGCTTCGTCGGCCGGGGCCATGACCACGAAGTTGGGCAGCGCGGCGAGGTAGGTCACGTCGAAGCTGCCCGCGTGGGTCGCGCCGTCGGCGCCGACCAGCCCCGCGCGGTCGATCGCGAAACGCACCGGCAGGTTCTGGATCGCCACGTCGTGCACGACCTGGTCGTAGGCGCGCTGGAGGAAGGTCGAGTAGATCGCGCAGAACGGCCGCATGCCTTGCGCCGCGAGCCCGGCGGCGAACGTCACCGCGTGCTGCTCGGCGATGCCGACGTCGAACGCGCGCTCGGGGTGCGCCTGGGCGAACTTGTCGACCCCGGTGCCGCTCGGCATCGCCGCGGTGATCGCGCAGATCCGCGGATCGCTTTCGGCCAGCTTCGCCAGCGTTTCACCGAACACGTTCTGGTAGGCCGGTGCCCCTGCCGCGCCCTTGGCCTGTTCGCCGGTGACGACGTTGAACTTCTGCACCCCGTGGTACTTGTCGGCGCTGTTCTCGGCCGGGGCGTAGCCCTTGCCCTTCTGCGTCACCACGTGGACCAGGCACGGCCCTTCGGCCGCATCGCGCACGTTCTCGAGCACCGGGATCAGCTGGTCGAGGTCGTGGCCGTCGATCGGGCCGACGTAGTAGAACCCGAGCTCCTCGAACAGCGTGCCGCCCATCGCCATGCCGCGCGCGTATTCGTCGGTCTTGCGCGCGGCGCGGTGCAGCGGCTCGGGCAGCTTGCGCGCGATGCGCCGCGCGATCTCGCGCAAGCCGAGGAACTCGGCCGAGGATACGAGGCGGGCAAGATAGCCCGAGAGGCCGCCGACCGGCGGGGCGATCGACATGTCGTTGTCGTTGAGGATCACCACGAGGCGGTTTCCGGCCGCCTCGGCGTTGTTCATCGCCTCGTAGGCCATGCCCGCGCTCATCGCGCCGTCGCCGATAACCGCGATCGCCTTGCCCGGGGTGCCGGCGAGCTTGTTGGCCACCGCGAAGCCGAGCCCGGCCGAGATCGAGGTCGAGGAGTGCGCGGCGCCGAACGGGTCGTATTCGCTCTCGCTGCGCTTGGTGAACCCGCTGAGTCCGCCGCCTTGGCGCAGCGTGCGGATACGGCTGCGCCGCCCAGTGAGGATCTTGTGCGGGTAGGCCTGGTGGCCGACGTCCCAGATCAGGCGATCTGTCGGGG
>DATDLP010000029.1:0-3103 GCA_036519255.1 Croceibacterium sp. | reverse complement strand
ATTATCCGAAATTGGAGAAACTTGGGGTGTAAAACTCGTTACTGTCGAAGTACCCGCCGAGCCGGTGCCTGCAGGTGCTTCCGTGTCGAGATCGCTTGCCATCGTCCTTCCCCCTCGTAGACGCTTGAGCAGGTATGTTTGACGTCAGACCTTGACGTTCAGGGTCTGGGTACGACCCTTTAGTTGGACCTTGGCACCTTGCCCCGTCGCTTCGGTCAGGAACTTGGCGGTCCCGAGAGCGATCCGAACCATATCACCCGTCGATACGCCGCGCTTGCGCGCTTCCTCTCGCAAAAAAGCGAGCATTTCTGGAGGGAGCTTGAGTGTCACCTCCTCAAGCTCGCTGCCAGTGGTCGGCTTCTGCGTTTGCGGGTCGGTTGCCATGTCAGCGCCTCGTCAATAGTGGAGTTAATATAGCCATTCGCGAACGCGGCGAAAGGGCAAGTGTAAGCGAGGATGCCGATGTTCGACCTGACCGGAATGACCGCTCTCGTGACCGGCGCCAGCGGCGGGATCGGCTCGGCGGTGGCACGAGCGCTTGCTCGACAAGGGGCGCGACTGGCGCTGTCGGGCTCGAATCCGGCCAAGCTGCGTGCCTTCCGCGAGGAGCTCAACGCAGAGTTCGGGCATGATCACGTCGAGATCACCTGCGACCTGTCGAACACCACCCAGGTCGAGGAACTGATTCCGGCGACGATCGACACGCTCGGGAAGCTCGACATCCTGGTCAACAACGCCGGCGTGACCCGCGACAACCTCGCCATGCGGATGAAGGACGAGGAGTGGGACCAGGTGATGAAGATCAACCTCGAGGCCGCCTTCCGCCTGATGCGCGCCGCCGTGCGGCCGATGATGAAGGCGCGGTTCGGCCGCATCGTCACGGTGACCAGCGTGGTCGGGGCGACCGGCAACCCGGGGCAGATGAACTATGCCGCGGCCAAGGCGGGGCTCGTCGGCATGACCAAGAGCCTCGCGCAGGAAGTGGCGAGCCGCGGCATCACCGCCAACTGCGTCGCGCCCGGCTTCATCCGCACGCCGATGACCGACGTTTTGCCCGACGCGCAGAAGGAAGCGCTCAACCAGCGCATCCCCATCGGCCGGATGGGCTCGGGCGAAGACATCGGCGCCGCGGTGGCCTACCTCGCGAGCCGCGAGGCGGAATACGTCACCGGGCAGACGCTGCACGTCAATGGCGGCATGGCGATGTTCGCGTAGCGTCGTCCCGGCGAAGCCGGGATCTTGTGCCTCATCCGTCATATTCGCCGCACGAGGCCCCGGCTTTCGCCGGGATGACGAGGGTGGGTTTATCCCCAGCGCACCGCCATTCGTCCTTGCCGCTCGACACGGCCCCGCTAAGGATATCTCGACGTATTCCGGCGCTTGTGGGCGATTCCGGCCGCCCCGGTATCACCTGCGAGCGCTCAAGGGGGTCTGAGTTGCGATGAAAGCCACCATCGAACGCGCGAAGTTGCTGCGTTGCCTGTCCCACGTCCAGTCGGTGGTCGAGCGGCGGAACACGATCCCGATCCTCTCGAACGTGCTGATCGAGGCAGCGGGCGACGGGCACGTGCGGATCATGGCGACCGACCTCGACCTGCAGGTGGTCGAGAGCCTCGAGGCGGTATCGGTCGAGCAGTCGGGCGCGATCACCGTGTCGGCGCATCTGTTGTTCGACATCGCCCGCAAGCTGCCCGACGGGAGCCAGGTGAGCCTCGAGACGGCCGAGAACCGCATGGCGGTCAAGGCTGGGCGCAGCCGGTTCTCGCTGCCGACCCTGCCACGCGACGACTTCCCGGTGATCGTCGAGGGCGATCTGCCGACGAGCTTCGAGCTGCCCGCGCGCCAGCTGGCCGAGCTGATCGACCGCACCCGGTTCGCGATCTCGACCGAAGAGACGCGGTACTACCTCAACGGCATCTTCCTGCACGTGTCGGACGACGACCAGCCGGTGCTTAAGGCGGCCGCGACGGACGGCCACCGCCTTGCGCGGTTCACCCTCGCGCGGCCCGAGGGCGCCGAGGGCATGCCCGATGTGATCGTGCCGCGCAAAGCCGTGGGCGAGCTGCGCAAGCTGCTCGAGGAAGCGCTCGACGGCAATGTTGAGATCGACCTGTCGCCGAGCAAGATTCGCTTCACGCTCGGCGGCGAGGGCGGGGTGGTGCTGACCAGCAAGCTGATCGACGGCACGTTCCCTGATTATTCGCGCGTGATTCCAACGGGTAACGACAAGCTCCTGAGGCTCGATCCGAAGAGCTTCTACGAAGGCGTCGACCGCGTGGCGACGATCGCCACCGAGAAGACGCGCGCGGTCAAGATGGGAGTCGAGACCGACAAGGTCACGCTTTCGGTGACCAGCCCGGACAACGGGACCGCGGCCGAGGAAGTGCCGGCGGACTACGGCTCCGATCCGCTCGAGATTGGCTTCAACGCCAACTATCTGAAGGACATTCTCGGCCAGATCGACGGCGACACGGTTGAGATGCACCTCGCCGATGCGGGGGCGCCGACGCTGATCCGGCAGAACGAGAAGTCGCCGGCGCTGTACGTGCTGATGCCGATGCGGGTGTAGATGGCGCGTGAGGTCCCGGCTTTCGCCGGGATGACGGTGCGTCCTGAAACCAACCTCGTCATCCCGGCGAAAGCCGGGACCTCGTGCCTCAAGTTGAACCGCTCCGGCATGCGATCCCGGCGTTCGCCGGGACGACGTTAGCCCAGGATATCAGCGAACAGATCGCGCCAGTCCGGATTGGCCTTCTCGATCAGCTCGATCTTCCACGCGCGCTTCCACTCCTTGATCCGCTTCTCGCGGATGATGGCTTCCTCGATCGTCGGGTACTCTTCGCGTAGACGAGCTTGGTCAGGTTGTAGCGCTTGCAGAAGCGCGAGCCCTCGCCGTTGCGGTGCTGCCAGACGCGGGTCGGGAGGTCGGCAGTGACGCCGGTGTAGAACACGCGGTTGTAGCGGTTGGTCATGATGTAGACCCAGCCGCCTTTGGTCATGCGCGTTTCCTTTTTTCGGCGGTGTCGAAGGGCTGTCGGAGAGGTTCAGTGCGACGGCACGAGGTCCCGGCTTTCGCCGGGATGACGGTCAAAGGGGTATTACG
>DATDLP010000028.1:0-2319 GCA_036519255.1 Croceibacterium sp. | reverse complement strand
GTCGCGAACCCGACCAGCGCATTGCGCTTCCTCAGCGTCTTCAGCCAGTCGCGGATGCGCGCGGCGAACACCTCGTCGTCGAGCGCCTTCCAGCCCTCGTCGATCAGGATCATCGTCGGCTGCCCGTCGAGCCGCTCCTCGATCCGGTGGAACAGGTACATCATCACCGGCGTGCGCAGCCGCGGGTTCTCGAGCAGCGCGGTCATGTCGAAGCCCATCACCCGCGTGGTCACGTCGAGCCGGTCGTCGACGTTGTCGAACAGCCAGCCGAACTCGCCGTCCTCGATCCACGGGCTCAAGCGGTCGGCAAGATCGCCCGGCTGCGGCCGGCGCGCCCCCGACAGCAGCTCGCGGAAGAACCGCAGGCGCCTGAGCGACGCATCGTTGGCATAAGCCGCATCGACCGCCGCGGCGATCGACCCGAGCTCCTCGGGACCCTCGGCCTTGAGCAGAACGCCGAGCCAGTCGCGCAGGAACGCCCGGTTGACCGGCGTATCGGGCAGCGCCAGCGGATTGCAGCCCGACGGCTCGCCCGCGCGGATCCGGTCGTAGCGCCCGCCGATCCCGCGGATGAACAGCTCGCCCGAACGGTCCTTGTCGAACAACACCGTGCGCGGGTTAAACTTCTGCGCCTGCGCGGCGAGGAAGTTCATCACCACCGTCTTGCCCGAACCCGACGGCCCGATCACCGAGAAGTTGCCGAGATCGCCGTGGTGGAAGTTGAAGAAGAACGGGGTCGCGCTGGTCGTCTCGAGCAGCGTCACCGCATCGCCCCAGTGGTTGCCTTCGGCCTGGCCGAGCGCGAACCCGTGCAACGAGCCGAAGCTCGCCATGTTGGCGGTCGAGATCATCGCCCGGCGCACCAGGTACTGCTCGTTGCCCGGGAACTGGCCCCAGAACGCCGGCTCGAGGTTGGTGTCCTCGCGCACCGCAATCGCGCCGGTATCGGCCAGCGCCGCGGCCACCGCCGCGCTCGCCTCGTCGAGCCGCGCAAGATCGCGCTCGCGCACCAGCACGGTCAGGTGATGATCGCCGAACCCGGCCTGCCCCACGCCCAGCGCATCGCGCGCCGCGAGCATCTCGGCCCGCTCGGCCAAAGCCTCCTCGTCGGCCGAACGCTGGCGCCTGAGCGCCAGGTCCATCCGCTTGCGCGCCGTCGTCCGCTCCTGCGGGGCGAAGCTCTCCGACACGACCATCTCGAACGGCAGCCGCAGCAGCGCATCGAGCAGCCCCGGCGAGGTCGCGTCGGGATAGTCCTTCAGGCTGAGGATCGAGGCGAAGTCGGCGCCGGAAGACCCGCGCAGCTCCATCGCATCGAGCCCGAAGCTCGCCCGCCGGTACGGCAGCATGCGGCCGATGTCGGTCTCGTCCCCCGGCCGGCGCACCGGGCGCATCTCGCCGTTGTACAGCGCCGAGAGCAACTCGAGCAGCTCGTTGTTCACGTTCCCGCTCGGGCCCAGGTAATCGCCCAAAGGCTGCGCGCCGTACTCGCCGAGCGAAGCGCCCAGCGACTGCAGCGCCGCGCGCAGCGAACGCAGCTCCTTCGGATCGGCCTCGAGCGTCTCGCTCTTGCGCCCGAGCTTGTTCTTCTGGCTGAACCACTTGCCCGCGCGCTCGGCCAGCCCCGCCTTGCCGCGCGCCGGACGGCGCACCAGGCTGACGAACTGGTCGTTCACGAACAGCGAGCCGCTGGTCACCTTCTCGCGCCAGCGGCGGTCGATGTGCGCTGCCAGCGGATCCTCGAACTGCGCCGCCAGCTCGACCGAGACCCGCCGCCGGATCACGTGGTGGTACAGGACGAACCGGGCATCGAGGTTCGAGCGCAGCATGACCTCGCGGGTCACCGCGTGGGCGTTGAGCGCGTCGGTGTCCTCGGTCTCGAACAGCAGCCCGGGGACCTGCAGCGCGCTCATCAGCGAGCCGTCGCGCAGCAGCAGCGTGTGCTCGTCGACCAGGCGCGCGTAAGGCAGGCGGTCGCCCGCGTGCGCTTCCTTCGCGCTCCACGCAGCGGCTCCCAGATGCCACTTGGGCCACTTGGCCGTCATGCCGTCACTCCCTCGCCGTCATCCCCGACGGCGCAAATCCCGAACATCGCGGCCCTTAAGCCGCGTAGCTGTTGCAACCCCAGCGCTTCCAGTTGCGCACCCGGGGGCATTTGCTGACCTTGGTGATCCACAGGTCGAAGACGCGCGGCTCGCGCAGGCAGGCGAAGTAGCCGACGCCGTGGATAGCCAGCGCCGCGGGCAGAGCGAGGAAACTGCCGGTGATGAGGAACAGCTCAGTCGTCACCGCGGCGTTGATGATGAAGAAGTTGTAGGT
>DATDLP010000027.1:0-2656 GCA_036519255.1 Croceibacterium sp. | reverse complement strand
CTGGAACGGCACCACCTCGGGCGTGCGCGTGCCGGACGCCGAGTGGATCCCGGCCGACCGCCAGGGCCTCGCCTTCGCCGACGCGACTTCGGCGGTGTTCGCTTACGACATTCCGTGGGACAAGATCGATGTCGCCACCTTCTCCTGGCAGAAGGTGCTGGGCGGCGAGGGCGGCCACGGCGTGCTGATCCTGGGGCCGCGCGCGGTCGAACGGCTGCAGGAATACACCCCGCCCTGGCCGCTGCCCAAGGTCTTCCGGCTGATGTCGAAGGGCAAGCTCGCCGAGGGCGTGTTCAAGGGCGAGACGATCAACACTCCGTCGATGCTCGCGGTCGAGGATGCGATCTGGGCGCTCGAATGGGCCAAGGCCCTCGGTGGGCTCGAGGGCCTGCAGGCGCGCTCGAACGCCAACGCCGCGGCGCTCGACAAGATCGTCGCCGAGCGGAGCTGGCTGGGTCACCTCGCGGTCGACCACGGCACGCGCTCGAAGACCTCGGTCTGCCTCACGGTCGAAGGCGCCGACGTCGACTTCATCAAGGCTTTCGCCGGCCTGCTCGACAAGCAGGGCGCGGCCTACGATATCGCCGGCTACCGCGACGCCCCTCCGGGGCTGCGCATCTGGTGCGGCGCGACCGTCGACACAGCCGACATCGAGGCGCTCGGCCCATGGCTCGACTGGGCCTGGGCTTCGCTCAAGGCTTCTGCTTAAAATTTGACCGTCATCCCGGCGAAAGCCGGGACCTCGTGCCACAAGCGCCACCCCGACAGGTTCAGCCCCGGCCGCACGAGGTCCCGGATCAAGTCCGGGATGACGAATTCGGAGAATTCGTGATGACCACCAAGCCCAAAGTCCTCATTTCGGACAAGATGGACCCCAACGCCGCGCGCATCTTCCAGGAACGCGGCTGCGACGTCGACGTGATCACCGGACAGACCCAGGAAGAGCTCAAGGCGATCATCGGCCAGTACGACGGCCTCGCGATCCGCTCGGCGACCAAGGTCACCAAGGAAATCATCGACGCCGCGACCAACCTCAAGGTGATCGGCCGCGCCGGCATCGGCGTCGACAACGTCGACATCCCGTATGCCTCGTCGAAGGGCATCGTGGTGATGAACACCCCGTTCGGCAACTCGATCACCACCGCCGAGCACGCGATCGCGCTGATGTTCGCGCTCGCCCGCCAGCTGCCCGAGGCCAACGCGCAGACCCAGCAGGGCCTGTGGCCGAAGAACGGCTTCATGGGCGTCGAGGTCACCGGCAAGACGCTCGGCCTGATCGGCGCAGGCAACATCGGCTCGATTGTCGCCGACCGCGCGCACGGGCTGCGGATGAAAGTGGTGGCCTACGATCCGTTCCTCTCGCCCGAACGCGCGGTGGAACTGGGCGTCGAGAAGGTCGAGCTCGACCAGCTGCTCGAGCGTGCCGACTTCATCACGCTGCACACCCCGCTGACCGACCAGACGCGCAACATCCTCTCGGCCGAGAACCTCGCCAAGACCAAGAAGGGCGTGCGCATCGTCAACTGCGCGCGCGGTGGGCTGATCGACGAGGCGGCGCTCAAGGAGCTGCTCGATTCGGGCCACGTCGCGGGCGCCGCGCTCGACGTGTTCGTCACCGAGCCGGCCAAGGAGCACGCGCTGTTCGGCACGCCGAACTTCGTCGCCACGCCGCACCTTGGCGCCTCGACCAACGAGGCGCAGGTCAACGTCGCGTTGCAGGTGGCCGAGCAGCTGGCCGACTACCTCGTCACCGGCGGGATCACCAACGCGCTCAACGTGCCCTCGCTCAGCGCAGAGGAAGCGCCGAAGCTCAAGCCGTACATGGCGCTGGCCGAGAAGCTCGGCTCGCTGGTCGGCCAGCTGACCACCGGCTCGATCCCGCGCATCTCGATCCACACCGAGGGCGCCGCGACCGATCTCAACATCAAGCCGATGGTGGCCGCGGTGCTGTCGGGCTTCCTGCGGGTGCAGTCGGACAGCGTGAACATGGTCAACGCGCCGTTCCTCGCCAAGGAGCGCGGGATCGAGGTGCGCGAGGTCAGGACCGAGAAGGAAGGCGACTACCACACGCTGCTGCGCGTCTCGGTCAAGACCGAGGCGGGCGAGCGCTCGGTTGCCGGCACGCTGTTCAGCAACGCCGAGCCGCGCCTCGTCGAGCTGTTCGGGATCAAGGTCGAGGCCGAGCTCGCCGGGCACATGATGTACATCGTCAACGAGGACGCGCCGGGCTTCATCGGCCGCATCGGCACCCTGCTCGGCGAGAACGCGATCAACATCGGCACCTTCAACCTCGGCCGGCGCGAAGCCGGTGGCGAGGCGGTGCTGCTGCTGTCGGTCGACAGTCCGGTGCCCGCCGAGGTGCGCGACGCGGCCTGCAAGCTGCCGGGCGTCAAGCGCGTGATGGCGCTGGCGTTCTGAACAACCTTGCGCCGTTCACCCTTCGCAAGCGGAGGGTGAACGGCTAGGGGTCCCCGCGATGACCGATCCCGCCGCCGACCTGCTGCCCGAGGGGCTCGAAGACCGCCTGCCGCAAAGCACCGCGGCGGCGGCGCGGATCGAGCGTGCGGTTCTCGCCGTGCTCGACGCGCACGGCTACGACCGTGTGCGGCCGCCGCTGATCGAGTTCATGCAGTCGATCGCCCGGCGGATGGACGGG
>DATDLP010000026.1:0-13117 GCA_036519255.1 Croceibacterium sp. | reverse complement strand
GCCGAGCAGCGCGCGGCGATCGACCCTCAAGGCAGCGCCCGGTAGGTGAAGTTGGCGAACCGCGCCTCGCCTGTGCCCGCTGCGTAGAGCGCCGGGCGCAGGCTCAGGAAGTCGTAGGCCACGTTGTGGTGGTAGCCCGAGACTTCCATCTGCACGTCGAACTTCTGCCAGCTCGCGCCGTGGTCGCCGCTGGTGTGGATGGTGAGCACGTTGCGGTCGTTGGTCAGCCGCAGTCGCAGCGCGCGAACCGGGCCGCCGCCCGGGTCGCGCTGCCCCGGCGTGGCGCCGCGCGGACGCTGCAATCCGTAGCGATGCATCACCAGCCCTTGGTCGCTGAAACCGAGCCCGGCGTAAAGCCGGCGGTTGTAGAACAGCAGCAGCCCTGCCTCGGCCCCGGGATCGACTTCGACGTCGGCTTCGAACTGGTAGGCCTGGTCGCCGGCTAGCGAGGTGATCGGCGAGCAGTCGCTGGGGCTCGAGCCCTTGCCTTTGACGTGCAGCTTGCCCCCGGCGCGGCTGACGCGTGCGTTTTCGCCGGGCTGCGGGTCGTAGAACGACCACAGCGTGCCGAAGCGGTCGGTCGAGAAGTCGTCGCTCAGCTGATGGCCGTGCGGCTGCGTGCCGAGATCGAGCGGCTTGGCGAGCGGCTGCGACAGGTCGCCGCCGAGCGGCTTGACCCACCCGTCGTGGGTCCATTCGATCGGCTCGAGCAGCGCCTGGCGGCCGAGCGTCCAGTAGCCGTTCTCGTAGCCGTGGTAGATCATCCACCACTGGCCGCCGGGCCCCTCGAACGGCGTCGCGTGGCCGCGCGACCACCACTTTTCGCTGGCGGACTGGGTCTTGATCACCGGATTGCGCGGATCGTTCTCCCACGGGCCGTCGATCGAGCGCGAGCGCGCCATGATCACCATGTGCCCGGTCGGCGGGCCGGCGGTGCCGCCGACCGCGGTGGTCATGTAGTAGTATTCGCCCCGCCGGGTGATCTTCGGGCCTTCGGGGGCGAAAGTCTCCACCACCCAGTCCTCGGGGTAGCGCCACGGATCGTAGACGTGCCCGACCTCGCCCACGGTCGCAAGCCCGTCGCGCGTGAGCCGCACCCGGTCGCCGCCCGAGAGGAACAGGTAACGCTCGCCATCCTCGCCGACCGAGTGGCCGGGGTCGATGTGGTTGGGGAGCGTGAGGTCGATCGGTTCGGACCACGGACCTTCGATCCGCTCGGCGTGGATCACGTAGATCGAGCGATAATCGGGAAACCGCGCCGGGATGTAGACGTAGAACCTGCCCTCGTGCCCGACCAGCTCGGGCGCCCAGACCGATCCGATCGGCGTCTTCAGCGCCGCGGTGACCGGCCGCCAGTTCACCAGGTCGCGGCTGTGCCAGATGACGATCCCGGGATAGGCGTCGAAACTCGAGAAGGTGAGGTAGTAGTCGTCGCCGTCGCGCAGGATCGTGGGGTCGGGGTGGTCGCCGGCGAACACCGGATTGAGGAACCGCCCGTCGCCGAGGTCGGCCTTGCGCTGGCCTTCGAATCCCGCGCCCCAGCGCATCTCCCCGAACGGATCGAGCGAGGAGCTCGCGCGTGAGCCTTGCGCTGCGGCCCACCGCGGCAGGGCAAGCCCCGCCGCGGTGAGACCGATCAGCCCGAGCGCCGAACGGCGCCGCATGTCACATCTCAAAGCGCGCGCCGATGAGGAAGGTGCGCCCGAAGTGGTTGTTCTCATAGTTCCGCCGGGTGTCGAAGTCGGTCCAGCGATAGCGGTACTCGTCGGTCAGGTTCACGCCCTCGAGCGACACTTCGATCTGTTCGGTGATCTTGTAGCGCATCGAGGCGTCGACGTTGAGGATCGAGCCGTAGCCTTCGAACACGTTGCCGGTGCCGCTGTTGGCGTCGACGAAATCCGAGCGGTAGCTGACGCTGGCGCGCGCGCTGAACTTCGAGTCCTCGTAGTACAGCGTGGCGTTGAACGCCTGCTCGGCGAGCCCGAACAGCGTCGAGCTGCGGGTCTCGTTGATCAGCGCGCCGCCCGGCACGATCGCCGGGCCGGACACCAGGTAATCGGCGTCCGAGTCGACAAACGTCGCATTGACGATCCCGCCGAAGTTTTGGAGCACGCCGGGCAAGAAGAAGAACGGCGTCTGCAGCGCGAGCTCGACGCCGTTCAGTTTGGCCCCTTCGCCGTTGCCGATCGAGGTGATCGTCCACAGCTGGCCTTCCGGGTTGATCGCCGCCGGGGAGCTGGGCGGAATGATCGAGGTCGGGAGACCGGTCGAGGCAAAGGTGCCGCTGCGCGTTTCCGCAACGGGGAAGCTCGCGATGTCCTTGCGGAACAGCGCGACCGAGGCGATCGCTTCGGGCGCGAAGTACCACTCGAGCGCGAGGTCGTAGGCGACCGCGCGGAACGGATCGAGGAACGGGTTGCCGAAGGTCACCCGGTAGTTGAACCCGTCGACCGTGCCGCCGGGGGTCAGGTTGCCGAGCGTCGGGCGAGTGATCACCTTCGACATCGCCGCGCGGAGCACGATGTCGTCGCTCGGGAACAGCGCGAAGTTGATCGACGGCAGCCAGTCGTCGTAGTTGCGCTCGACGGTGACCGGGGTTCCGCTGCTGAGCCCGCCCGAGGTCTGGTCGGTGTAGACGTAGCGCACGCCGGCGTTGGCTGCCGCTTCCATCCCGAACAATTCGCCGCGCGCGTCGAGCTGCAGGAAGCCGCCGGTGACTTCCTCGGTCACGTCGCGGGTGTTGCTGGCGTCGACGGCCGGGGTGCGGTCGTAGATGTTGGTGAAGTCGGCCGCGGCGGCCAAGTTCGGAATCAGGAACTCGGTGGTCGTGCCCGACGGCTGGCCGCCCTTGCCGATGTTGAACAGCTCGCCCAGGCTGCCGGCCGGGAAGCCGTAGATCGCTGTTGGGCCGAACGCGCTCGAGGCCGAGCAGGTCAGCGTCCCGAGCACGCGGTCGAGCCCGCCGTTGCCGCAGACGACCGTATCGCGGGTGAAGGCGACCGTCTCGAAGGTGAATTCGCGCCACACGCCGCCCGCCTTGAGCTGGAGGCCGTCCATCACGTCCCATTCGCTCTCGAGTTGCACCGTCTGGAACGTGTTGGTCACGTTCGACGGACGGTCGCGAATCTCGGCCAGCTGGAAGTTCGCCGGATCGGTCACGCTGGTGCCGAAGGTGATCAGCGGCCGCCTCATGTCGGTGTAGTCGTAGTGGAAGTTCTGCGCGTCGCGATCGTCGAACACGAACGTGGTCTCGACCGGCACGTCGGCGTCGGATTCGGACAGGCCGCCGAGCAGCTTGATGCGGAAGCGGTCGCCGAACTCCTGGTCCCAGGTCGCGCCGATCTGGTAGAATTCGGTCTCCGAGCTCTTGAGGAAGTGCTCGGTGCGCACCCACGCGTCGTTGATCGTGGCGCTGACCATGTTGTTGTCGGAGTCGATCACGTAGTTGACCACGTCGATCGAGCGCTCGTTGCTGCGCAACAGGACCTCGCCCCACTTCTCCTCGCGGTCCTCGGCAAAGCTCGAGAACAGCCCGTCGATCGAAACCTTGGTCGCCTCGCTCGGCGACCACTGCAGGCTGCCGGTCACGCCGAGGCGCTCGCGGTCGTGGCCGACTTCGCCGTAGCGCGGGATGCGCGGGTGGAAGGCGAGGGCGGCCTCGTTGCAGGCCGCGCTGGAGCGGTAAACGCCGCCGCTGTTCGAAGCCCGCGTGGTCCCGGTCGCGGTCGTGTAGAAGCACGGCGTGCCGCCGGCCGAGTCGAAGCGCGCCTGCGCCCAGCGCACGGTGTTGTTGCCGAGCTCGAGCGTGTCGGCGCTCTGGTACGCCGCCGACAGCGAGGCACCGAAGTTGCCGTCGTCGGACTTCCACGAGATCAGGCCAGCCACGCGCGGGCCGACGTTGTCGCTGAGATCGTTGTACGACGCTTGCGCCGAGGCGACGAGCGTCAGCCCGTACTTGCCGGCGAGCGGATTGCCGGTGTTGAGGTCGACCACCGCGCCGAGCGACCCTTCGTCGAGCGAGGCCTCGGCAGTCTTATGGACGACGATCGAGCTGAACAGCTCGGACGCGAACACGTTGAAGTCGAACCCGCGGTCGCGGTTGGAAGCGGCGCCGTCATGCGAGGAAGCAATTGTCTCGAGCCCGTTGACACGCACCCGGGTGAACTGCGAGCCGAGGCCGCGTACTGTGATACGCGAGCCTTCGCCGCCGTCGCGCTGGATCGAGATGCCGGGGATGCGCTGCAGCGACTCGGCGAGGTTCTGGTCGGGGAATTTGGCGATGTCCTCGGCGACGATCGCGTCGACCGAGCTGACCGAGTCGCGCTTGAGGTCGAGCGCGGCATCGAGCGAGGCGCGGAAGCCGGTGACGATGATCGCATCGCCCTCGGCGGCTGCCGCAGCCGCGCCCTGCGCCGCATCGGTATCCTGCGCCCGCGCGCCGACGGCCGCCAGCGCGGCCAGCGAGACGGCACCGAGCAGGCGCGCGGCGCGAAGCTTCGAGCGATCGATAACCAGCATTGTCATTCCTCCCTACCGCCGCGCCGGCGATTTGTATCTCCGCCGGACTTATCCTGCCTGGCCCATGACACCGGTAACCTAACAAGGCCTGCAAACGCGCTTCCGCACTCTGAAACGACGAATCGGGAGAAATTTTGCCGCCAGATCGACTGGCAGACCCTGGTCTCTCCCCATGTGCCGCGTTTTGCGGTCGCGATCACAGCCGTTGCGTTTAAGTAACCGGTGTCATAGGGACATTGCGACGAAGCGGTCCGCCTGTCAAGAACCGTCGTCGAGAGGATTCCAAACCATGCGGATTGCGCTGTTTTCGTTGATGCTCCTCGCCGTGGTGCTGCCCTTCGGAGGCGCGTCCGCGCAGCCGGTGTTCCCCGGCGCGGTCGGCTGGGCGGCCGAAACCCCGGGCGGGCGGGGCGGGCGAATCATCCGCGTGACCACGCTCGCGGCCGACGGTCCCGGCTCGCTCAAGGCCGCGCTCGAGGCCAAGGGGCCGCGAATCGTCGTATTCGAGGTGGGCGGGGTGATCGATCTCGGCCGCACCACGCTGAGCCTGACCGAGCCCTACCTCACGATCGCGGGACAGACCGCGCCCTCGCCGGGCATCACCATCGTGCGCGGCGGAATGGACGTGAGGACGCACGACGTGATCATTCGCCACATCCGCATCCGCACCGGCGCCGACGGGCAGCCGCGGATGAGCGGCTGGGAGGCCGACTCGCTGTCCACGGTGGGCGCGCACAACGTGATCGTCGACCACTGCACGATGACCTGGGGGATCGACGAGAACCTCTCCGCCTCGGGCCCGCGCTTCACCGGCAGCACGCTCGAGGAGTGGCGGAACGGCACTTCGCGCAACGTGACCTTCTCGTACAACCTCCTCGCCGAGGGACTGGCGGATTCGAGCCATCCCAAGGGCGAGCACAGCAAGGGCACGCTGCTGCACGACAACGCCACCGGGATCCTGATTTACCGCAACCTCTATGCGCACAACGTCGAGCGCAATCCGCTGCTCAAGGGCGGGGTGCAGGCCGCGGTGGTCAACAACGTGATCTACGATCCCGGCACGCGCGCGGTGCACTACAACCTGATGGCGCTCGAGTGGGCCGGGCAGCCGTACCAGCTCGGCGAGCTGAGCGCGGTCGGCAACGTCTACCGCGCCGGCCCATCGACCGATGCGGGGCTGCCGTTCCTGATGCTCGGCGGCGACGGCGATTTGCGCTACTTCGGCGAGGACAACATCGCGGTCGACAAGTTCGGTGCGCCGCTGCCGCAGTTCGGCCGCTATGGCGAGACGCGCGCCCGGCTGATCACCGCTGACAAGCCGGTGGTCTGGCCCGAAGGTCTCGCCGTGCTGCCCGCGCGTGACATCGAGACGCACGTGCTGGCGAACGCCGGCGCGCGCCCCTGGGACCGCGACATGCACGACTTGCGCGTGATCTTCTTCGTCGCCGAAGGGCGCGGCGAGATCATCGACGACGAGAAGGAGGTCGGCGGCTACCCGGAATTCGAGCCGACCCACGCGCCGTTCGTCGAGGCCGAGTGGAACCTCGACACGATGGAGCCGAAGTCCGGCCTCTATCCGGGCCAGAAGGGGCCGATCCAGGAGAACATGTCCGCCCGCGACCGCGAGATGCGGCGATAGGAGGCGCGCGATGCGCAAGCTGCTTGTGATCCTCGCACTGGTCGGCGCGCCGGCATTGGCCGACGAGCCGCCCGCCCGGCCGATGGTGGTGATCGACGAGACCGCGACGGTGCGCGACGAGCCGCCGCCGCACGCCGCGATCGGCATGAGCACCGCCTATCGCATCTCCGACGGCATCCCGGCGCGCACGATGGAGTTCCGCAAGCGCGTGCTGCACCCGGGCGCGGCGATCGGCGGGCACGTGATCACGCATGACGAGGTCTACTACGTGCTGTCGGGCGAGGGCGAGGTGGTCTCCGACGGCCGTACCGCGCGGCTCGGGCCGGGCATGGCCGCCTACCTCTACACCGGGGCCAGTGTCGGCATCCGCCAGCTCGGTGACGCGCCGCTGGTGCTGATCATCTCGTACCCGGTGGAACGCGCCCCGGATTAGCGTCAATCCATCCCCATCGACCAGGCGTGGCCGAACTGGAGATAGAACACTGTCCCCTCGGGGCCGACCGCGAAGTCGACTCCCGCGTCCATGCCGAGCTTGCGCGCGAGCCGGTAGCGGAAACCCGCGCCGCCGGACACGACAGCGTCGGAATCGGCGAACACGCGCGAATCCCCGGCGTACGCGCGGCCGTATCCGGCGAAGGCCAGCAGCGACCAGCGGCGATCGAACTGCCAGATCAATTCGGCTTCCGAGCTGAGCACCGTCTCGCCCTGGTAGCGCACCGCATCGACCCCGCGCTGGTCGACGTATGGCGCGAAGACCGACGGATAGTTGCCGCGCGCGGCATCGACCTCGACCTTCGCGGCAAGGCGCCACTCCGGCGACAACTTGTGGAAGGCATAGATGTCGCCGTCGTAAATCTCGAAGTCGCGGTCGCTGCCGAGCGCATCGAGGTTGAACTTGGAATCGATGAAGGCGTTGATCCCCGAGGTCGGGGTCGTCGTGTTGTCGCGGTTGTCGAAGTGCAGGCCGAGGCCGATCGCGCCCGTCTTTAGCGTGCGTCCGAAATCGTCCGCGTATTCGGGCGGAACGCCGGCGATATCGAGCTGCGAGTCGAACTTGCGGAAATCGATGATCGGCCCGGCCGAGAAATGCTCGCCGAAGCGCCAGCGGGCGTTGCCGATCACGCCGTACTTGTACGAGTTGGTGTACTCGATCCCGTCGGGCGCGAACCCGGGATAGGCGGTCAGGTTGACCTTTCCGCGGCCGACCCCGAACTTGTAGATCAAGCGGCGCTCAAGCGCTTGGCCGGACTGGAAATACCCGTAACCGTAAGACCCGTTGCCGGTCTTGAACGCGGCCGCAATGCGCCGTGTGACGTTTCGCGGGTCGTCGGGATCAGCGCTGAGGAACGCGGCAGCCAGCCCGAAACCGCCGTCCACCGCAGGCTCGCTGATGATGATCGGGATCGGGATGAACCCGCCCTTTGCCAGGAAATTCGAGAAATCGAGCTGGCCGTCCTCCTCGTCGAAGAACCGATGGAAGAAGCCTGGCTTCTCCTCCGGCGGTGGCGTTGCCGCGTCCTCCTGCGGTCCCTGCACGGGTTCCTCGGCAGCCGCGCTTCCTTCCTGGGCAACGGCGTTCGTGACGGGGCAGGTCAGCGCGAGCAGGCCGAAGACGGCGATCGGTGCTTTGGTCCGCTTGAACATCCGGGCAAGTTTTGCGACTCGCCGCGCTCCGTCACCATCGGGTCAAAGCCCGGTAACCGCTGGAGGATTCCCGCAAACGCCTCGGTGCTTGTTATGGCCCGGGGGGACACTCTACATAGCCACCGTTTCCAGCCGATCCGAGACAGGAATTCCCGATGAGCACGCCCCAAGCCGCCGCCGATGTCACCAGCGAAATCGCGCGCGTGTTCGCGCTGCAGCGCGACAACCAGTGGAACGTCAAGGCGAGCAAGGCCGACGAGCGCAAGGGCAAGCTTGCGAAGCTCAAGGCCGCGGTCGAGGCGCACGCCGACGCGATCGTCGCCGCCGTGCTCGAGGACACCCGCAAGCCGGAGGGCGAGATCCGCGTCACCGAAGTGCTCAACGTGCTCGGCAACATCCAGCTCAACATCGACAGCCTCGAGGACTGGATGAAGCCGACCGAGGTCACGCCCACCCGGGTTCAGACCGACAAGGCGATGATCGTGCCCGAGGCGCGCGGCGTGTGCCTGATCCTCGGCCCGTGGAACTTCCCGCTCGGACTGACGCTCGGCCCGGTCGCGGCGGCGGTGGCGGCGGGCAATTGCTGCATGGTCAAGCTGACCGACCTGTGCCCGGCCACCGCGCGCGTCGCCGGGACGATCATTCGCGAGGTGTTCGACGAGAACGAGGTCGCGCTGTTCGAAGGCGGCGTCGAGGTCGCCCAGGCGCTGCTCGAGCTGCCGTTCAACCACATCTTCTTCACCGGCAGCACGCGCGTCGGCAAGATCGTGATGGCCGCCGCCGCGCAGCATCTCGCTACCGTGACGCTCGAGCTCGGCGGCAAGTCGCCGGTGATCATCGACGAGGGCGCCGACATCGACAAGATCGCCGCCGACCTCGCCGGCGCCAAGCAGTTCAACGGCGGCCAGGCCTGCATCTGCCCCGACTACGTGTTCGTGCGCGAGGAGCAGAAGGACCGGCTGGTGGCAGGGTTCAAGGCCAAGGTCGCCGAGAACCTCTATGCCGACGGGGCTATCCGCAAGGAATCGATCGCGCAGATCGTCAACGCGGGCAACTTTGCCCGGGTGAAGGGCCTGTTCGACGACGCGGTGGCACAAGGCGCGACGGTCGCGGTGGGCGGCGAGCTCGAGGAGGGCGACCTAACGGTGCACCCGACGATGCTCACCGGCGTCACCCCGCAGATGAAAATCCTGCAGGAAGAGATCTTCGCTCCCGTCCTGCCGGTCATGACCTACGAGAACCTCGACCAGGTGATCGAGTACATCGAGGAGCGCGACAAGCCGCTCGCGCTCTACGTGTACAGCGACAACCAAGACAACGTGCAGAAGGTGCTCGACCGCACCTCGTCGGGCGGAGTGACCGTCAACGGGGTGTTCTCGCACTACCTCGAGAACCGGCTGCCATTCGGTGGCGTCAACGGCAGCGGGATGGGCAGCTACCACGGCCAGTTCGGCTTCAAGGCCTTCTCGCACGAGCGCGCGGTGTACCTGCACCAGACCGCCGTCTGATCGCACGGGCGGGGCAGTTTCGGGGACAACTGCGGCTGTAACGAAACTGTCATCTTGGATACGGGTGCGCGCCGACTTATGAGGCGCGCACCCGTCACCCCGTCAGGACTCGGACCATCCGCCAGGTCGCCGCCCTCCCTTATCGTATCGAAGGCACCGCGCAGGACGCACGCGTCCGGGTGATGCTGATCACCACGCGTGGCACCAAGGGCCGCTGGGTGCTGCCCAAGGGCAACCTGAGCAACGGCCTCACCCCGCACCTCGCCGCCGCGCGCGAGGCGCAGGACGAGGCGGGGATTGTGGGCGCGGCCTGCCCGGTCGCGCTGGGCAGCTACCGCTATCGCAAGCGCCAGGGCAGCGGCGCCTCGCTGATGGTCGACGTCGACGTGTTCCCGCTGGCGATCACCGACGAGCTCGACACGTGGAAGGAGAAGGGCGAGCGCGAGAGGCGCTGGTTCTCGCTCGACGAGGCGTCGAGCGCGGTCGACGAGGAGGATCTGGGGATACTGATCCACTCGTTCGGCTCGAGCCAGTTTCAGTCCGCGGTTCGCCGCAATCCGCTGACCGCGCTGGTCGGCGAGACGACGAAGGGGTGGAGTTCCATGTTCGCCTGGTTTCAACGCCTGCTGCCGAAGACCGGCAACTTCTTCGAGCTGTTCGAGGCTCATGCCACCGCGGTGCTGGCGGCGTCCGAGGCCACCGTGCGCGTGCTCGGGGGCGGCTCCGACCAGGAACAGCACATCCGCGAGGTGATCGAGCGGGAGCACGACGCCGACGAGATCACCCGCGAGGTGCTGCAAAGCGTGCGTCGTACCTTCCTGACCCCGTTCGACCGCGGCGCGATCACCAGCCTGATCGGCGCGCTCGACGATACGGTCGACGAGATGCAGGCCACGGTGCAGGCGATCGACCTCTACCAGGTCACCGAGTTCACTCCGCAGATGCGCGACATGGCGGCGATCGCGCTCGACGCCGCGCGGCTGACCGCCGAGGCGCTGCCGCTGCTGCGTGACGTTGCCCGCAACGGCCCGCGCCTGCACGAGCTGACCGAGCGGCTGGTGCGGATCGAAGGCCATGCCGACGAGATCCACCGCACCGGGCTGCGCCAGGCGCTGGCCGATCACGGCAGGAGCGACACGCTGCGGCTCGTCATCGAGCGCGAGATCTACAAGCACCTCGAGCGCATCGTCGACGCGTTCGAGGATGTCGCCGACGAGATCGACGGCATCGTCATCGACCACTCCTGACCCCAGGCCGTGCACGAGCTCGCTCTCCCGCTGCTGATCGCGCTGATCGCGCTCGCGCTGCTGTTCGATTTTCTCAACGGGCTGCACGATGCGGCGAACTCGATCGCCACGGTCGTCGCCACGCGGCTGCTGTCGCCGGTTATGGCGGTGCTGTTCGCGGCGACGTTCAACTTCGCCGCGTACTTCCTGACGATCGTGTTCCCGAGCCTCCACGCGGTCGCCGAGACGATCGGCAAGGGCCTGATCGACAAGGAGCTGGTCACGCCCGCGGTGGTATTCGGCGCGCTGGTCGGCGCGATGTTCTGGAACGTCGTGACCTGGCTCAAGGGTATCCCGTCGTCGAGCAGTCACGCGCTTGTCGGCGGCATCGTTGGTTCGGGCGTCGCGCATGCGGGGTTCACCGGCATCCAGTGGAGCGGGCTCAACATGACGCTCGCGGCGATTGTGGTGTCGCCGGCGCTCGGCATGATCCTCGCACTCCTCATCATGCTGCTGAGCAGCTGGGCACTGCATCGCGCCACTGCCAGGCGCGCCGAGAAGGGCCTGCGCCACCTGCACCTGCTCTCCTCGGCGGCCTACTCGCTGAGTCATGGCCTCAACGACGCGCAGAAGACCATGGGGATCATCACCGTGCTGCTCTATTCGACCGGCTATCTGTCGGGCGAATTCCACGTGCCGCACTGGGTGGCGGTCAGCTGCTACATCGCGATCGCGCTCGGCACGCTCAGCGGCGGCTGGAAGATCATCGAGACGATGGGCTCGCGCATCACCAAGCTGTCGCAGCACCAGGGATTCAGCGCTTCGATGGCCGGCTCGATCGTGGTCTTCGGCGCTTCGGTGCTCGGTATCCCGGTCTCGACCACGCACACCATCACCGGCGCGATCATCGGCGCGGGCACCGCTCGCCGCGCGTCGGCGGTGCGCTGGGGCGTTGCTCAGAACGTCATCGTCGCGTGGTTCATCACCATTCCCGCCTCGGCGGCGGTCGGGGGGATCTTCTACTCGCTCACGCGGCTGTTCTGATCAGCCGTTGAGCCACAGCCGGAGGCCGTAGGCGACCAGGCCGAGCGCGGCCACGCTCGCGGTCCAGATGCCCGCCATCCATGCGAGCCGCTCCCACCACGGCCGCTCCATCAGTGATAGCCTTCGGCGCCGACCTTGCCGCGGAACACCCAGTACGACCAGCCGGTGTAGGCGAGGATCAGCGGCAGGATCAGCACCACGCCGACCAGCATGAACACCTGGCTCCGCTCGGGCGCGGCGGCGTCCCAGATCGTCAGGCTCTGGGGCACCACGTAAGGCCAGATCGTCACCCCGAGCCCGGCCATGCCGAGCAGGAACAGCGCCAGCGCGAGCACGAACGGCGCCAGCTCCCACTGCTTCCTGAGCCCATGGAACAGGAACCCGGCGATGATCGCGGTCAGCAGCGGCACCTGGCTGGCGAACAGCACGTTGGGCATTGCCACCCAGCGCGCGCGGTACTCGGGGAACAACGCGAGGTTGTAGAGGCTCACGCCAGCCATCAGCGCCAGCGTGGCGATCCCGGCCCAGGTCGCTAGGCGATAGGCCTTGGCCTGCACTTCGTCCTCGAGCTTCCAGATCAGCCAGCATGCGCCGAGCAGCGCGTAGCCTGCGACCACGCCAAGCCCGGTCAGCAGGGTGTACGGCGTCAGCCAGTCCCACCAGCTCCCGGCATAGGCGCGATCCGCGATCTCGATGCCCTGAAGCATCGCGCCGAGGATCATCCCCTGCGCCAGCGCCGCGGCGAGCGAGCCGGCGAAGAACGCGAAGTCCCACAGCGGCCGGTGCCGCCCGTCGCGATGGCGGAACTCGAACGCCACGCCGCGGAACACGAGGCCGAGCAGCATCGCGATCATCAGCGGATAGGTCGCCGGCAGGATCACCGCATAAGCCAGCGGGAACGCGGCCATGAGCCCCCCGCCGCCCATCACCAGCCAGGTCTCGTTGCCATCCCACACCGGCGCGATCGAGTTCATCGCCCGATTGCGGCCCTCGCCAACCTTGAGCGCGGGGAACAGGATCCCGATGCCGAGATCGAACCCGTCGAGCACGACGTAGGCGAACACAGCGAATGCGATGATGAACGCCCAGATCGTCGTGAGATCGAAGTTGACGCTCATCGCCGGGCCTCCGCCTCGCCGGCGTGCTGCGCCGGGCCGGGCACGGTCCCGGCGCTGCGCAGCGGCTCGTGCTCGGTGTGCTCGGGCCCGGGCTCGCCCGCCTGCGGCGGCTTCCTCATGAGCCGCAGCATGTACCAGATGCCGATCCCGAACACCGCGAAGTAGACCAGCACGAACGCCAGCAGCGACGCGCCCACCGCCGGCGCGTCGAGCGGGCTCACCGCGTCGGCGGTGCGCAGCAGGCCGTAGACCACGAACGGCTGGCGCCCGACCTCGGTCGTGATCCACCCGGCGATCACCGCGACGAACCCCGCGGGCGCCATCGCCAGCGCGAAGCGGTGGAGAAGGCGCCAATCGTACAGTGTCCCGCGCCAGCGCGCCCACAGCCCGGCCAGCCCGAGCACGAGCATCAGCACACCG
>DATDLP010000025.1:0-4895 GCA_036519255.1 Croceibacterium sp. | reverse complement strand
CCGAGGTTGGGCACCTCGCCAAAGCTCGCCAGCGTGAACGGATCGTCGACCTCGATCGGCTTGCGGTCACCCTTGACCCATTCGCCGTCGATCAGCGCGCGCTCGATCAGCAGGTCGGGCTCGGCCAGCGCGCCGCGCTCGGGACCGCTCATTTCTGCTCGTCGAGGTTGGGGTTGGTCACCGGCGTGTCTCCTTCGAACAGGTGCTCGAAGCGGCGATAGGTGCACAGCCAGCGCCCGTCACGCAGAACGTAGCGGTCGGTGGCGAGCGAAATCGTGATCGGCGGATGGGTCGGCAGCACGCGCTCGCCGTCGGCGGCGTAGAGGAACAGGAAGTTGGTCGCCTCGGCGCTGTCGGGGGCGGTGAACCAGGCGCGGAAGTTGGTGAACGAGTGGACCGACAGCCGTGCCCCACGCTCGCGGCGCCAGTCGTAGAACTGCTGGATCCTGGCCACGCCTTCGTACGAGGCGAACTGGCCGTGGAACACCGCGTCCTCGGTGTAGTACGCGCTCGCCCCGCGACCGCCGTTGAAGTCGATCTCGTGCCAGTATTCGGCAAGCTGCAGGGCAAGCACATGGTTGAGTTCGAGAGTGGCTGGGCTGGTCATAGGGTCTCCGTCGTGTCGCCTTGCCAGCCTCGCATTCCTATCGCTCGCCAGCTTGTCCGGTGGGGCAGGACCTCTTGCACGCCCGGTCCTTCGAGACGGGTTTCAGCCTTCGGCTTCAACTCTCTTCAGAACGAACAGGTCTCTTCGGCGGCCCCTCTCGCTGTGGTAGGAGTACCTCATGATCTTGTCGGAGAGTCATGATGGCATGGGGTAGGGTAAAGTGGTTCAGCCCCCAGAGGGGGTACGGTTTCGTTGCCCCCGAACGTGGCGGGCAAGACGTAATAGTCCAAATGGACGCCCTCAAGAGGTCGGGGATCACTGAGCTGATCGAGGGACAGATGGTCGTCTACGAAATCGAAAGAGACCGTCATAGCGGCCGAGAACGCGTTCTGGAGCTACGCGTCCAGCCCGACTGAGTCACGTATATTAGTGTCAGGAATTTCCTCCCGTTCGTCCTGTGGAGTGAAACCCCTGCGTCGCCGCCTGCGGCGGCGCTCAGGATAAACTGCCGCAACGCGGCAGGCCGAGCGTCTCGAAGGACCTAGTGCTGCGCCACCCGCCGATATTCGCGCGGGGCCATGCCGAACTGCTCGTGGAAGGTGCGCGTGAAGTGCGCCGCGCTGTTGAAGCCCCAGGCGAAGGCGATCTCGGTCAGCGTGTGCCCGGCCCACGCGGGATTGCGGATCTGCTTGGCGCATTCCTCGAGCCGGCGGCGGATGATGTAGGCCGAGACCTTCTCGCCGGTCCCGGCGAACACCGTGCGCAGATAGCGCGGCGAGATGCGCAGGCCCTCGGCGACGCTCGCCGGCGAGAGCTTGGGATCGCGCAGCCGGTCCTCGATGTAACGCACGACCTCGGCCTGGCGGCCCTTGATCACCGCCGAGAGGTCGGGCAGCTGCTCGAACCCGATCGCGTACGACATCGCCATCATCTCGAGCAGGTGGCGCGCGACGCTCGCGTCGTAGACCGAGGTGAACCCGCTCTCGAGCCGGTCGTCGAGCGTTTCGATCATCGCCGACATCGGTGCGGTCAGGCCCACTTCGTGCCGCAGCCGCAGCCCGCAGAACCGCTCGGGCGTCGGCAGGTGCTCCTTGAGCGTCGCCCCGTCGACCCGCAGCATGATCACGGTGCTGCTGTCCTCGACCGAGAAGCTGTGCGGCGCCGCACTGTCGCACAGCGTGAAGTCGCCTTCGGTCAGGTGCGCTTCCTGCCCGCAATGCTGGAACACGCTGCTGCCGCGCGCCTGCAGCAGGAACGAATAGAGCCGCGGGGCGCCGGGCACGATGTGCCGCCGGGTGCGGCGGATGTCGGTGCGGTTGGTGCTCATGCGCACGAACTGGATCGGCCCAAGCCGCCCGAGGCTGATCCGCGCGGCGAAGCTGTGCCGGTCCTCGGGGGTGAACTCGACGCGGTTGAGCTGGCGCGAGTAGAGGTCGTTCCACGCCGTTGCCCTGCTGGCCGCCGGAAGTGCATCCGCGCTGTAGGTTTCCATCTTTTCCTCCCCTGGCGAAGGCGGCTTCTGTTCCTGGCCGCTTCTCCGCTTGGTCTTGCCGAAACTTTCCTAATTCCTCCTGCAGCGCAAGCGGGATCGCCCGCTACGCCACCTCGATTGCGTCCGGCCGGGCCGGCGATGCGTCGTGTTCGATGTCGGACAGCGATTGCAGCGCACGCCCCGCGGTTTCGGGCAGCAAAAGCGTCGCCAGCAGCGCGAACGCCACGCCCGCGATCGCCAGCGTGGCCATCGCCGCGCTCAGCGCGACCGACCCGGCGAGCAGCGGCACGGCCATGAAGAACAGCGCCGCCCCGGCGCGGCCCGAATTGTAGGCGAACGACTGGCCCGAACCGCGCAGCTCGGTCGGGAACAGCTCGGTGAAGTACGGCGCGAACGAGGCGTACATGCCGAACTGGAAGAACCCGTAGACCATGCCGATCGGGATCAGGAACCTGAGGTCGGCGCCCCACGGCCCGAACAGATAGACCGAGGCCATGACGGCAAAGCCAAGCCCGAACAGGCGGAACACCGCGCGCCGGCCGTAGCGGTCGCTCAACGCGGCGTTGGTCAGGCAGCCGGCGAACCCGCCGAGGCTGTTGAGCAGCACGAGAGCACCGGCGGTCCCGATCGCGAGCCCGCGCTCCTGGGTCATGAACACGGTCAGGAAGTTGGCGATCGAATAGGCCGCGCCCTGGACACCGAGCGAGAGCAGCGCGGCGAGCAGGGTGATGCTGAGCACCCTGGGGGCGAAGATCGCGGCGAGGCTCGTGGCGCGCTGCGCGGCCGCCAGCTTCGCCTTGGCCTGCCTGTAGATATCCGAATCGTCCGAGCCTCGGCGGACGAAGAAGATCAGCGCCGCAGGCAGGATGCCGAGCCAGAACGCCACGCGCCAGCCCATGTCGGGATCGAACTGCGCCGCCAGCGGACCCGCCAGCAGCGCGGCGATCGCCGAGCCGATCGGCGCCCCGCTCTGCACCGCGCCGAGCGCCTTGCCGCGATGCTGCGGGGCGATGATCTCGCCGAGCAGCACCGCGCCCACCGCCCACTCGGCGCCGAAGCCGATCCCGTGCAGCACGCGGATCACCAGCAGCTGCTCGAAGCTGGTGGCGAAGCCCGAGAGGAAGGAGAACACCGAGAACCACAGGATCGTCAGCTGCAGGATCCGCGCGCGGCCGAACCGGTCGCACAGCCAGCCGCCGAGCCAGCCGCCGATCGCCGCGGCGAAGTAGCTCGCGCTGGCGATCGAGCCGGCTTCGGTCAGCGTCATTCCGAGCGCGCCGATCAGTAGCGGGATCAGGTACTGGTAGACTTGGGCGTCGGCCGCATCGAGCGCCCAGCCGGCGCTGCAGGTCCAGAACACCCGTCGCGTCTTGCCGTCGGCCTGCTTGTACCAGCCGAACATCAGAGCGCCGCCTCGTAGATCGCCAGCGCGTCGGCCTCGGTGACTTCGCGCAAGTTGCGGGTAAGCAGGCGCTGCACGGTCATCGCCGCGGCGGCCATCCCGGGAAGCGCGTTCGAACTGATGCCGAACGCCGACAGCCGGCGCTCGATGCCGACCGCGGCCGACAGGCGCTCGATCTCGGCGATGCCCGCGTGGGCGGTGGCAAGCTCGTCTCCGCCCGGTGCGGCGCCGAGCGCGCGGGCGACCTCGGCATAGCGTGCGGGCGCGGCCTCGACGTTGAAGCGCAGCACGTGCGGCAGCAGCAGCGAATTGGCGACGCCATGCGCGACGTGGAACTCGCCACCGAGCGGGTAGGCGAGCGCGTGGACCGCGGCGGTGTTGACCGGGCCGAGGCACATTCCGCCCAGATGGCTCGCGCGCAGCATCGCCTCGCGCGCGGGGAGGTCGTCCGGGCGGGTGCAGGCGATCTCGAGGTTCTGCGCGATCAGGCGGATGCCCTCGAGCGCGAGCACGTCGACCATCGGGTGCGCGAGGCGGTTGGCATAAGCCTCGATGCAGTGGGTCAGCGCGTCGATTCCGGTTGCGGCGGTGACGCCGCGCGGCATCGACACGGTCAGCTCGGGGTCGAGATAGGCGAAGTCGGGCACGAGGTACTCGCTCACCGCGCCTTTCTTGAGCTGCGCCTCCTCGTCCTCGAGGATCGCGATCGGGGTGGTCTCGCTGCCGGTGCCGGCGGTGGTCGGGATGCACGCGAGCGGCAGCGCGCGTGCCTGCAGCAGTCCGATGCCGACGATCGCATCGAATTGCTGCCGACCGTCGGCGAGCGCCGCGACCAGCTTGGCAAGGTCCATCGGGCTGCCGCCGCCGAGGCCGATCACGAAGTCCGCGCCGCAGGCGCGGGCGGCTTCGAGCGCGGCGGCGAGGTCGGCACGGGTCGGCTCGCCGGCGACGTCGCTCCATACGGTCGCCGCGATGCCGCGCGCCTCGAGGTCGCGCACCAGCGAATCGCACAGCCGCACGATCTGCGGCGAGGTGATAAGCAGCACGCTGGTCGCCCCCGCGCCGGCGCAGTCGGCCGCGCAGGAGGCGAGCGCGCCCGCTCCCACGCGCACGCACCGCACATGATGCAGGCTGATTATGCCATGTCTCCCGGCGCCTTTGCTCCAGCCGCGCCGTTTCTCGCGCCGCCGCTCCCGCGCCCTTGTGCCCCGCCCGCACGGCCGCGCCTAGCGTTACACTTGACCCAAGCGGCAGCAATTCCGCGCAGCCGCGGCAATCGGGTGGGTGGCGCTCACAGCTGCGCTATCGCCGTCCTAGAGGTCCGTCTCACCACCCCCGTTCGTCCCGAGCGAAGTCGAGGGACAACTTCGAGCGCACCCGAGAAGTGCGTGCGG
>DATDLP010000024.1:0-2147 GCA_036519255.1 Croceibacterium sp. | reverse complement strand
ACCAGGACCCGCACCGCGTCGGCATCGGCTTCGCTCGCGGCGAGATCGGCACGCGCCGCCTCGACCGAGCGGCCCACGCGGCCGAACAGGTCGAGCTCGTAGCCGACCGCGATCCCGGCGTCGTAGCTCCACGCCTCGCGGTCGGCGCCCGAGGGCAGCTGGCCCTCGGGCTGACGGACGTAAGTCCCGCCCCCCGCGACCGTGGCCTGCGGCAGCCGGTCGGCGCGCGCGCCGCGCAAGCCTGCGCGGGCTCGCTCGATCCGGGCGACGGCCTGGCGCACGTCGGTGTTGGCGGCGAGCGCATCGGCAACGAGGCCGTCGAGCACCGGGTCGTCGTACAGCTTCCACCAGTCGGCCGGCACCGGGACCAGCGCGACCGGCGGCGCACCGACGGCAAGGAAGGGACCGGACGACGCGGGACGGGGGGGAGTTGCGGCGTAGTCCGGCCCCACCGCGCACCCCGACAGGGCGAGCGCGGAAAGGGTCGAGAGGGCGAGAGCGCGAAGGGTCATGCTGGCACCTATTCGGCGGGGATCGAGAGGGGGTTGCGGTCGCTGCGCCGCCAGCCGTCGCGCACGCGGGCGAAGCGATCGCCGAGGCTGCGGCTGACCACGTAGAAGGTCGGCGTGAACACCAGGCCGAAGCCGGTCACCCCAAGCATGCCGAAGCACACCGCGGTGCCCAGCGCCTGGCGCAGCTCGGCGCCGGCACCGGTCGCGATCACCAGCGGCACCGAGCCGAGAATGAAGGCGAAGCTGGTCATCAGGATCGGCCGCAGCCGGGTCCGCGCGGCCTGCACCGCCGCCTGCGCCGCGGTCAGCCCGTGCTGCTCCTCGCCCTGACGGGCGAACTCGACGATCAGGATCGCGTTCTTCGCCGCCAGCGCGATCAGCACCACGAGGCCGATCTGGGTCAGCACGTTGTTGTCCATGCCCATCAGGTTGACCCCGATCATGGCCGCGAGCAGGCACATCGGCACGATCAGGATGATCGACAACGGCATGACCAGGCTCTCGTACTGCGCGGCGAGCACGAGGAAGACGAGCAGCACGGCGAGCGCGAACACCAGCGCGGCGGTGTTGCCGGCGGTGTCCTGTTGGTAGGCGATGCCGGTCCATTCGAGGTCGTAGCCGCGCGACAGCGCTTCGCCGGCGACCTTCTCCATCGTCACCAGCGACTGGCCCGAGGAGAACCCGGGCGCGGTGTCGCCGTCGATCGCGACGGCCGGTGCGAGGTTGTAGCGCGTGACGCGGTACGGCCCGGTGGTATCGCTCAGCGTCGCGACCGAGCCGATCGGCACCATCGCCCCGTTGTCCGAGCGGGTCTGCAGGTTGGCGATGTCCGACGGGTTGTCGCGGAACGGCGCGTCGGCCTGCGCGGTCACCCGGTAGGTGCGGCCGAGCAAGTTGAAGTCGTTGATGAACGCCGAGCCGAGATAGACCTGCAGCGTCTCGAACACGCGCGCCGGCGGGACGCCGAGGATCTGCGCCTTGTCGCGGTCGATGTCGGCGCGCACGCGCGGGGTGCCGGTGTCGAAGAAGGTGTAGACCCCGGCGAGGCCCGGCTGCTGGTTGGCTTGCGCGATCACCGCGTAGGCGGCCTCCTGCATCGCGCGGTAGCCCTGGCCGTTCTTGTCCTCGATCATCATGCGGAAGCCGCCGGCCGAGCCGATGCCGCGGATCACCGGCGGCTTGACGATCATCAGCCGCGCCTCGGTGATGTCGGCGGTGGCCTTCTGCGCCGCGGCGATCAGCGCGTCGATGCTCTGGTCCTTGCCGGCGCGGTCCTCGAAGTCGTCGAGCACCCAGTAGGCCGCCGCGGCGCTGGCCGACTGCGTCTCGGAAGTGCCGTCGAAGCCCGAGAGCATCACCGTGCCCTTGATCCCGTCGATCGGCAGCATGCGCTCGGCGACCTTCTTCATCACGGCGTCGGTGCGTGACGTGGCCGAGCCGGGCGGGAGCTGGATCACGGTGAGGAAGTAGCCCTGATCCTGCTGCGGGATGAATCCGGTGGGGGTCATCCACAGCGCGGCGCCGGTCAGCGCGATGAGGCCGGCATAGGCCATCATCACCCGCTTCGGCATCGCGACCAGCCGCGCGGTCCAGCGAGCGTAAGCCTCGCTGAAGCGCTCGAAGCCGCGGTTGAAC
>DATDLP010000023.1:0-18556 GCA_036519255.1 Croceibacterium sp. | reverse complement strand
AAATGCCCGAGGAAGCGATCGACTATCTCGAGCGTCAGCCGCTGTGGTTCATGCTCATGGGCGATCTCAGCCCCGTCGCCGGAGTGGCCGGCGCGCTGGCCCTGCTCGTGCAATCGCGCTGGGCGCCGATCCTGTTCCTGTTCCAGATCGCCGTGCTCGTGCTCGCCAACGCATATGAGGCGCTGCTCGGCGTTTCGCCCTTGCTGACGGTGCCCGAAGTGCGCCTGAGCACCGCGTTTCTCTTCGTTCTGCTGGCAGCGCAGACTTTCTATGCCCACCGCATGGCCAGGCGCGGGTTCCTGAGCTGACCCTCAGATCCGCTTGTCGTTGGGATCGATCGGCCGCTCGGTCTTGAGCATCGGATCCCAGTGCTCGGCGATCTTGCCGTCCTCGATCCGGTAGAGGTCGAACCAGCTCGAATAGTAGGTCTCGCCGTCCGCATCCTTCTCCGGCCGCACGAACGCGGTGGTCACGTAGTCGCCCTCGGCCATCAGGTGGATCAGCGGCAGGTCGAGCACGTCCTTGATCTCGCGCACCGGACGGCTCGCGCGGACGTAGTCGATCAGCCCCTGCAGACCCTGCGCGGCGTTCGGGTTATGCTGGACGTAGCCCTCGGCGATGAACTCGTGCGCGCGGTCCCAGTGGCCGCCCTGCAGCACGATCCGGTACATGTCGTAGACCAGCTGCTTGTTCGCGGCGAGCCGCGGGTCGTCGCTCGCGAGCAGCGCGGCGTGGTTCTGCGAAACCACCGGCGGTACGGACATAGTCAACAACTCCTGTGCTGCGGCGGGTGCCGCCACGATCGATGTCAGGGCGGCCAGAGCTGTTGTTGCGGCGGAAACAATGCGCATCCTAAGAGCTCCCGGTGCTTCGCGCCCTCTGTGCCAAACTGGGGGTGACGCGGCAAGCTTTCGCCGCTAGAGATCGGACAAACGCAATTTGGACAAGGGTGAGGGCACTCGATGCGACTGAAATACTGGGCACTCGCAGCGGTGGCTCTGCCGGTCGCGCCGGCCGCCGCGCAACAGGCCGGACAACCGCAGACCCCGGTGATCGTCGTCACCGGGCAGGGGCTCGAGCAGACCCCGGCGACCCCGGCCTACGACGTGATCGAGCTCGAGCGCGACAAGATCGTCTCGGGCTCGTCGGGCCGGATCGAGGACGTGCTGCTCAACGTTGCCGGGTTCCAGCAATTCCGCCGCTCGGACAGCCGCTCGTCGAACCCTTCGGCGCAGGGCGCGACGCTGCGCGCGCTCGGCGGCAACGCCACCAGCCGCGCGCTGGTGCTGCTCGATGCGGTGCCGATGCTCGACCCGTTTTTCGGCTACGTGCCGTTCTCGGCGATCGCGCCCGAGCGGCTCGAGAGCATCCGCGTGACCCGCGGTGGCGGCTCGGGGCCGTTCGGCTCGGGCGCGCTCGCAGGCGCGATCGAGCTCGAGAGCGCCGATGCGGCGACGCTCGGGCTGTTCAGCGGCGCGGGCGCGGTCAACGATCGCGGCGAGACCGAGCTGTCGGGCACTGTCGCGCCCGAGTTTGGCGACGGTTTCGCGATGGTCAGCGGGCGGTGGGACCGCGGCAAGGGGTTCTACACCACGCCCGAGGCGCAGCGCGTGCCGGCGACCGTGCGCGCCGAGTTCGATTCGTGGTCGGCCAGCGCGCGGCTGGTGCAGCCGGTCGGAAACGACATCGAGGTGCAGGTGCGCGGCATGGCGTTCGACGACCAGCGCGTGTTGCGTTTCGAGGGCGCCGAGACCACGAGCGAGGGACAGGATCTGAGCGCGCGGCTGGTCAGCCGCGGGCCGTGGCAGGTCGACGCGCTGGTCTATGGTCAGTGGCGCAACTTCACCAACATCGTGATCTCCTCGACCACGTTCAACAAGTCGCTCGACCAGAAGGACACCCCGTCGAGCGGGCTCGGCGGCAAGCTCGAGGTGCGGCCGCCCGTTGGCGGCGGGCACACGCTGCGGTTCGGCTCGGATTACCGGCGCTCGGAGGGCGACCTGGCCGAGGATGCGTTCAACGCCACCACCGGCGTGCTCACCGCGCAGCGTTTCGCGGGCGGCGTCAACACCGACCTCGGCTTCTTCCTCGAGGACGACTGGGAACTCGGCCCGGTCACCCTCACCGGCGGCGTACGCGCCGATCACTACGAGATCGAGGACGGGTATTTCCGCTCGCAGAACGCGGCCGGGGTAACGACGATCGACAACGTCTACGCCGACCGTTCGGACTGGACCGTGTCGTACCGCGCGGGCGTGGTGGGCGAGGTCGCCGAGGGCCTGCGGTTGCGCGCGGCGGCCTACAGCGGACTGCGGCTGCCGACGCTCAACGAGCTGTACCGGCCGTTCGTGGTGTTCCCGGTGACCACCAACGCCAATGCCGCGCTCGGCAACGAGCGGCTCGAAGGGTTCGAGGCGGGGATAGACTGGCGGGTGGCTGACACCGTGAACTTCTCGCTGACCGCGTTCGACAACGAGGTCGAGCACGCGATCACCAACGTCACCACCGGGGTCAACGTGCGCCAGCGGCAGAACATCGACGCAATCAAGGCGCAGGGGCTCGAGCTGGCGACGCAGATGGAGTTCGGCCAGTTCGGGTTCGACGGCACACTGGCATACACGGATGCAGAGATGCGCGGCTCGGGAGTCCAGGCGCCGCTCGACGGATTTCGCCCGGCACAGACGCCCGAATGGGCGGCGAGCGGTACGTTCAGCTGGAAGCCGAGCGACGGCATGACTTTCGCCGCTACACTGCGCCACGTCGGGCTTCAGTACGAGGACGACCAGGAAGACGACGCGCTTCCCCCGGCGACCACGGTGGACCTGTTCGCGCAAGTGCGGCTCATCGACAAGCTGAGCTTCGTCGGGCGGGTCGAGAACCTGTTCGACGAGGAGATCGTCACCCGCAACCAGGGCGGCTCGATGGACCTCGGCGTGCCGCTGACGGTGTGGGGCGGGCTGCGCTACGGGTTCTGAGTTTCCCCTCCCGCGCCTCGATGGGCTCGGGGCGAGAGGGGCGGGGGTGGGCCAGGCAAACCCCCCGCCACTTGCCCACCCCCTGTCTCCTCCCGCCATCGACACACTCAGGACGGGAGGGGAGACGCAAGCAAGGGCCGCCCAAGGCGGCCCTTGCGTTTGAGTGGGGACCTCAGAGATCGCTGCGGTAGGGATCCCGCTCGCGATCGATGTCGTCCTGCTGGCGGCTGCGGTCGCCCTGCTGTTCCTGCTGGCGATCGGGGCTGCGCAGCTGGTCCTTGCGGCGGTCGTTGCCCTGTTTGGGCTGACGATCGCTCTGGCTCTCGTTCCGATTGGGCATTGGCTTGCTCCATTGCGTCCGCCGTCTTCGGGCGAACCCGGGATAAACGCCCGGTAGCGAGCGCTTTTCCCCCGAACGCGGCGGAGTGCGCGAGGCGCGCGGCGGGCCGACCATTCTCACGATTGTTACTATCGCGCGGGGGGACGAGACGTTACCGAGGGGCGATAAGGAGTGAGGAGGACTGATGGCGACCGTGGCTCCCGAAGTGGAGACGATGCTCGACGTGCGCAATCCGCGCACCGGGGAGGCGGATTTCCGGCTGGCCGTATCGAGCCGGGCCGACGTGGCCGCGAAGGCCGCGCGGCTGCGCGAAAACCAGCGCGGGTGGGAAGCGATGGGCGTCGGCGCGCGCTGCGGCGTGATGGCGCGGTGGCTTGGCGCGGTGAAGGCGCGGGCCGCGGACATTGGCGAGGCCGACGCGGTCGATACCGGCGGGTGCCACACCAGCTACATCCAGGGCTTCATCACGATGGGCAACATCGCCGGATGGCTCGAGGACGCGCCCAGGGCGTTCGAGAGTCTCAAGTGGCAGGGCATGAGCACCTCGATGCCGACGGTGGCGATCGAGAGCCAGGTCGTCGCCTATCCGGTCGTGAGCGTGATCAGCCCGTGGAACGCGCCGCTGATGCTCGCGCTGCTCGACGCGGTCCCTGCGCTGTTCGCGGGCAGCGCGGTGCTGCTCAAGCCGAGCGAGGTCACTCCGCGGGTGATCGAGGCGCTGTTCGAGACCGTGCGCGAGGTGCCCGAGCTGGCGGCGGTGTTCGACTACGTGACCGGGCCGGGCGAGGTGGGCCAGGCGGTGATCGCCGAGGCCGACACGGTGTGCTTCACCGGCTCGGTGCCGACCGGGCGCAAGGTCGCGGTGGCCTGCGCCGAACGGCTGATCCCGTGCAACCTCGAGCTCGGCGGCAAGGATCCGTGCATCGTCACGGCGAGCGCCGATCTCGATCGTGCGGCGACGGCGGTGCTGCGCGGGGCGGTCTATGCCACGGGGCAGGTGTGCTACTCGGTCGAGCGGGTCTACGTGCACGAGAGCGTGCACGACGCCTTCGTCGAGAAGCTCGTGGCGCTGGCCGAGGCCGTGCGGCTCAATGCCGACAATCCGCGTGCCGGGCACATCGGGCCGTTCACGTTCGCGCCGCAGGCCGAGATCGTGCGGCGGCATCTCGACGACGCGGTGGCCAAGGGCGCGACGATCGTCACCGGCGGAGAGATCGAGGATATCGGCGGCGGGCTGTACCTGCGGCCGACCGTGCTGACTGGCGTGACGCACGAGATGCTGATCATGCAGGACGAGACCTTCGGGCCGTGCATTCCGGTGATGGCCTATTCGGACACCGAGGAGGCGATCCGGCTGGCCAACGACACGCAGTTCGGGCTGACCGCCAGCGTGATCGCCGGGGATGGCGAGGAGGCGAAGGCGATCGGGCGGCAGATCAACGCCGGCGGGATCTTCCTGCAGGACACCTTCCTGACGTTCGCCAAGCTCCGCACCTTCGGCTCGGACAGCTTCGGCTGGTCGGGCTACGGCGCGCCGCGCATCGGGCTCGAGAGCCTGCGGCGGTTCCTGCGGCGCAAGAGCCTGCTGACGCAGACCGGGCCGGTGGCGGACATCCAGAACGATCATCACCTCGGGAAGCCCGGCGCGTGAGGATCACTGCGGCGGTCAGCCGGGGCGCGGGTGATGCGCCGGTGTTGGAGCAGCTCGAGCAGGAGGAGCCGCGCGCCGGCGAGATGCGCGTGCGGCTGGTGGCGACGGGAATTTGCCACACCGACGTGCACGAGCACCCGGGGCGGCATTCGCCGCAGCCGATCGTGCTCGGGCACGAGGGTGCGGGGGTGGTCGAGAAAGTCGGCGAGGGGGTGCGCGGGTTCGCGGTCGGGGATCACGTGATCCTTAGCGGGAATTCGTGTGGGGCTTGCCCGAGCTGCCTCGCCAACCGGCCGACCTATTGCGACCTGGCGATGCCGCTGTGCTTCGGCGGGCAGCGGCTCGACAAGTCGACGGCGCTCACGTGTGGCGACGAGAAAATCCATTCGCACTTCTTCGGCCAGTCGAGCTTCGCCAGCCACGCGATCGTGCCCGAGCGGACCGCGGTGAAGATGGACAAGGACCTGCCGCTGGAGAAGCTCGGGCCGCTCGGCTGCGGCGTGGTGACCGGGGCGGGCGGGGTGATCGAGGCCCTGAAGGTGGGGTTCGGCGACACGATCGCGGTGTTCGGCGTCGGCGGCGTCGGCCTGTCGGCGGTGATGGCGGCGCGGCTGGTCGGGGCCAAGCGGATCGTCGCGGTCGATCTCGTGCCCGAGCGGCTCGAGCTCGCACGCGAGCTCGGCGCGACCGACACGATCCTCGCCAGCGAGGACGGCGTCGCCGGCAGGATCCGCGCGGTGACCGGGCGCGGGGTCGACTTCACGTTCAACACCACGACCGTTCCGGACGTCCACTCCTGGGCGCTCGAGGCGCTGGCGATGAACGGCACCGCCGGGTTCGTCGCCGCGCCGCGTGGGCCCTGGGCGCCGCAGATGTTCGCGATGCTCGCCGGTGGACGGCAATTGCGCGGCATCCTCGGCGGCGACGCGCATCCGGGCCTGTTCATCCCCCGGCTGGTCGAATTCTGGCGCCAGGGGCGCTTCCCGTTCGACCGGCTGCTCACTTTCTACCCGTTCGCCGAGATCGAGCGCGCGTTTGCCGACGCGCATTCGGGCAAGGCGATCAAGCCGGTGCTGTTGATGGAAGGAACCGCATGACTCCCGAACTGCGTGCCAAGCTGGAAGCCTTCGGGCCCGACCTGACGCCCGAGATGCTCGGCGGGACGACGCAGCTGTTCGCGGCGATGGCCACGGGCAGCGATCCGTCGGTCGAGGTGACGCGCGACCTCGAGTACGGCGAGAATCCGCGCCACCGGCTAGACGTGTTCCGCAAGGGCGACATGCAAGGCGCGCCGGTGCTGGTCTACGTTCACGGCGGCGGGTTCGTGATGGGCGACAAGCGCTCGGCAGAAACGCCGTTCTACGACAACATCGGCACCTTCGCCGCGCGGCAGGGCTTCGTCGGGGTGACGATCACCTATCGGCTGGCCCCGGCGCACCAGTTCCCGGCGGGGCCGGAAGACCTCGGCGCGGTGGTGCGCTGGCTCAAGGCGAACATCGCGCAGTACGGCGGCGATCCGGACAAGATCGTGCTCTCGGGCCAGTCGGCCGGGGCGGCGCACGTCGCGGGGTACGTCGCGCACCAAGCGCACCATGCCGAGCCGGGTGGAGGGATTGCGGGCGCGATCCTGATGAGCGGGATCTACGACACGCTGAGCTGTACGCCGAACCAGTTCCACCTCGCCTACTACGGCGACGATCCGAAGGGCTGGGGACCGGCCTCGTGCATGGCGGGGCTGATCAATACTGCGATCCCGCTGATGCTGACCGTGTCCGAGTTCGACCCCGAGGACTTCCAGCGCCAGGCGGCGCAGTTCGTCGGCGCGTGGGGGGTGGCGCATGCGGGCTATCCCGAGATGCACTACCTCGTCGGGCATAACCACCTGAGCCCGGCGCAGACGATCGGTACCGAGGTGCAGGAGGTCGAGCGGATGGTCGCGGGGTTCGTGCGGCGGGTGACGCGCTAAACTGGGTCAACCGGGTTGCCGTCAAGTTCAGCGTCGGGCGCATAGCTGGCGTGTTCGAACCAGAGCGTTATTCCGTTCTTGGTGGCAGCGGCGTTTACAGGCGCGGTTCCCTCGCGCTCATGTTCTGCGTTGCCGCGGAACAGCAGCACTGAGCCGGGTGGAACAAGGTAGGTCTCGCAGAAGGGTTCGCACCAAACTTCCAGCTCGTGGTCGAGTTCGTTTCGAAACGAGATAATGGGTGGGTCCGGCGCCTTCAGAGGCTCGCTGCTCACGACGCCATCCAGCTCCCGTGGAACGCCATCGGCAGCGCGAACGGCAGCTTCACTGTGGCGATCGGCGGGCGCGAGACGTCCCTCGCGTCGAGGATCAGCAGGTCGGTGCGCTTGTCGACGAAGCGGTCGACTGCGGTGAGGATGAAGCCGTCGCCTTCCGGCGCGTCCGCCGACCGGGGGACGAACAGCGGCTCCTGCGCGGCGGCGTTGTCGAGGTCGTGGTACTTGAGCTCGCCGGTGTCCCAGTCGATCTGGGCAATGCCCATGCGCGGGAAGTCGCGGAACGAGAAGTAGCCGTGGCGGTACTTCTCCATCGCGAAGCGGTCGTCGATCTTGGGCATGTCGCCGTAGGCGCCCTGCACCGGGTGCAGGCTGACCGCCTGGTCGTCGGGCTTGGAGAGGTCGAAGGTCACGCGGGTGATCTGGGTGATCGTCTCGGGCATCGTCGGCAGGTTGCCGTGCTTGTCCTTGAAGAAGCAGAAGCAGTTGCCCGGGCTCACCGGGGTGTCGACGTGGACCCGGTGGCCCTCCGTGTAGGCGTTCATCACGTGGCCCATAACGATCCCGGGGATCTGGAACCAGCGCATCTCGCCGACCGAGCCGTTGCGCGGCATGATCCCCCAGGCCGAAGGCAGGTCGGGATCGTACTGGTAGTACTGGTCGCCGCCGCGCAGGCGCCGGTCGTCGGCCACAAGCGGCATGATCGGGAACACCAGGTGCTCGCGGGTCACGCCCCAGTCGTGGCTCAGGCCTGGGTAGGGGGTGTGGAACCACTCCTCGCGCACCAGCCGGCCGTCCTTGTCGAACACGTGGAGGTTGGCGTCGGTGGTCGGCTCGCCGCGGGCGAACACGCCGTAGCTCCACCATTCGCCGGTCCTGGGATCGATCTTCGGATGCGCGGTCAGCGCCGTGCTGCCGAGCGCGCCGAACCGGCCGACCTCGACCGTGTCGAGCGTCTCCGGGTCCATCCGGTAGGGGTGCGAATCCTCGCGCAGCATGTAGAGCTGGCCGTTGTGGTTGAAGGCGTTGGTGTTGCCGGTGTTGTCGCGCTGGGGGAGGTTCGAGACGCTCTCGTCGTCGGTGAACTTGTTGCGGTAGTGGCCGTAGAGGCGGCGGCGCGCCTCGCGCTCGCGGGTCAGACGCTCGGTCTGGACATAGCGGCTGCGGAACGAGACGTGGCCGTTCTCGAAGCGGAACATCGACGCCATGCCGTCGCCGTTGAGGATGATGTCGTCCTCGAGGCTCGGGAACTGCCGGTCGGCGCCGGTGCGGTAGTAGGCGCCTTCGAGCTCCTTCGGGATCTCGCCCTCGACGTGGCACTCGAACACGTCGGCCTCGAAGCGCATCGGCATGCGCGACTGGTGTCCGAAGCTCGCGTAGGGGTGAAAAATCTCGGGCATCGCTCTCGTCCTTTGTTATGCAAGGGTTGAACCGCGCCTGCCCGGGTTTGGCAAGAGAGCGCATTGCGGGAGAGCAAAATGTCCGAGAATCCGTGGCCCAATGGTGTCCCCGAGCGCATGCCGGCGGAGGATCGTGCCGAGATCGAGGAGCTGTTCGCGCGCTACGCCTGGGGCATAGACCTGGCCGACGAGGAGCAGGCGATCGCCACTTTCGCCGAGGACGCCGAGTTCGACCACTTGTGGCAGGGCAAGGTCTCGGGCCACGCGGCGATCCGCGAGAACCTGCGCAAGCTGTGGTACGACCGGCAGCACTGGTGGTACGGCCGCCAGCACACGATGAACCACTTCATCATGGACCCGCTGCCCGAAGGCGCGCGGGTGCGCTGCTTCTTCCAGATCCTGCAGTGGAACGCCGACTACAACAACAACTTCGTGTTCGGCATCGGCACGCGCGACGACCGGCTGGTCAGGCGGGGCGGGCGGTGGAAGTTCTTCCGGCTGCACGTGAATGCGTGGACCGCGGTCGACCAGATCCCGTGGAAGGGCGAGCGGACGCTGCCGATGCGGCCGCCTTACAAGGCGACGCCGGCAGACACGCGGCCGTTCGACGTGCAGACGCAGGATGGCTGGTAAGGCCGGCACCCGAGAGCTATGCGATCGACCTTCGCGGGGCGGTCGCGCCCTTACTCCGCGCGTTCCGTTTTTTTGTCACCCTGAACTCAGGGCCCATCGTGCCGCGCCCTCGGAGCTCACCGTTAAGCGCTGCCGTGGACGCGCGCTCGCCCAACCTTGCGGCGAGCTCAGCGTTCGACCGGGGACTCCGCGCGTGCGGAGAAATGGGCCCCTAAACGAGTTCAGGGGTGACGGTGAAGTGGAGAGCAGAACGACCCTGCCGATTTGCAGGGTTCGGGATCGCCTGAGGAAACGGCCACCGCCAATCCCGGGGGGCGGGATGGCGGTGGCTCAAAGGTGCTTCCGGGCGACCCGGAAGGGCCCGGGCCTATTTCTTGGCTCTCTGCCCGGGTATCTTGGCTAATTTTTTCTTCTTCTTTTTCCCGCCCTTCTCTTCGGGGCGGACTTTGGTCTTTTTGCCCTCGCCGTCGGCCTTGGCCTTCCTCGGCTTGGTGTGTCCACCCGACAGGACCGCCTCGGCGAGCCGGCGAATGTCTGCGACGCGGGGGCGAATCTCCTTCGAAAGAATGCCGCTGGCGAGATCGGTCAAACTCAAATCGCGCTCGACATTGGCGGCCTTGGGCGCCGCGGGCGATTCGGGTTTCATGCTCGTCGTCGACTTGTTGCGTTCGGCCATCCTTCCAGTTCTCCCCTTCCGATCGCCGCGCACGTTGGCGCGCGGCAGCCGGAAAGCAAGCGGTAGAGCCCTAGGGTCACAAAACAGTTAGGAATGCAAGTGTCGGGCTCGCACTTCTGCCGGTTCGGTCGCTTCGCCGACGCGCACCTCGGGTTCAAGCCCGAGCCATTGCGCCAGGTTCCGCAGGTCGTTCGTCACCGGGTCGGTCACGAGTTGCGCGCGGGCCGGATCGATCCACAGCACCAGCCGCTCGTCCTCGCGGCGCAAGGCGCTGCTCATCAGCGACATGCGCGACGCGGCGCCGATCCGGCGGCACAGGCGGATCGCGAGACCCCAGCCGACCGCCTCGCTCAGCAGGTCCCAGCTCGCCAGCCGCTCGAGCTCGGGCGGCGGGGCAATCTTGCCGCAGGCGGCGAGCAGCGCCGCGGCGAGCTGCGCGCGGCCTTCGGGGCCGATCCCGAGCCAGCGCTTGTCCATCGCCCATTCGAACGCATGGCGCGCGCGCCAGTTGGGCTCGACCTGGGCAGAGGCGAGCGCGAGGATCGTCGCCGCGAGCCGCAGCCGCTCGGACCCCTCGCCGCGCGAGGCCGCCGCGGTCCACGCCGCGATCATCGTCGCCAGCGTGGCCGAGCTGCCACGCGGCGCGGCGAACTGGGTGACGCCGGCGAGCAGCGGGTCCTGCCGTCGCTCGGCCGCGCCCAGCCGCTGGAACAGCAGCCCTTCGCGCAGGCCCCATGAAGAGAACACCACGCCTTCGGGCTCGAGCTCGGCGAGCATGATGCGCAACATCGCCGCCGCGTCGGGCAGTCCCGCGGCGCGGGTCGCGCCGACACCCTGGATAGACGCAAGCACCGCGGGCTCCAGCCTGGCCACCCGGCGGGCGACCTCGTCGGCCTCCGCGGTGCTGAGCGAGAACGCATGCGGGTCGGTCAAGGGGTGGTTGTCGCTGCGCAGCGCGAACGCGGCGAGCGCGCGCCAGGTGCCGCCGACCATGTACAGCGGGCCCGGATGCGCTGCGGCCCATCCGGCCTTGGCCATCTCCTTCTCGACCGCCTTGCGGAATGCCGCCGCGCCTTTCGCCTGCAGCGCCGGCAGGCGCAGCGTGCCCAGCGGCAGGCTGACCCCGTCGTGGCATCCGCCCTGCTCGACCATCACCAGTTCGAGGCTGCCGCCGCCGAGATCAGCCACCGTGCCGCGCGCGCCGGGAAACGCGCCGATCACGCCGAACGCCGAGGCTGTCGCTTCCTCCTCGCCGTCGAGCAGCCGCGGCGCGAGGCCGAGCGCGTGAACCCGGGCGAGGAACTCGGCGCCGTTGGTCGCGTCGCGCACCGCCGCGGTGGCGACGGTCTGCACGTCTTCGACCCCGTGGTCGCGCAGGATCGCGGCGTAGCGCGCGAGCGCGGCGAGCGCCTCGTCCATTGCCTTGTCGGGCATGCGCCCGGTGGTGACCAGCTCGCGGCCGAGCTTGGCGGCGACGCGTTCGTTGAGCCAGACCTCGGGCACGCGCTGCGAGCCGCGGTAGACCACGAGGCGCACGGTGTTCGAGCCGATGTCGATGACCGCGCGGTCGGGCCGGATGGCCTCGGCCTGCGCGCGGCGCCCGGCGGCGCCGCGGGTCATGCGGCGCCCTTGCGCAGCGTCAGCTTGGGCACGCGGCTTTCGGCCAGCGCCTCGCCGCGGCCCGAAAGCGAGGGGTTGGTCATGAAGTAGTCGTGGCAGTTGAAGCCACCGGCCTCATCCGGGCCGTCCACCTCGACCCGCTCGTAGCTGCCGTCCTCGCCGTCGAGCAGCCAACTCTGCTCGGTGTCGAGCAGGTTGGCCATCAGAACCTGCTCGAGTACCTGGTCGTGCACCGTCTCGTTGCGGATCGGCACCAGCGTCTCGACCCGGCGGTTGAGGCTGCGGCTCATGGCGTCGGCGCTGGCGATGTAGAGCTTGGCCTTGCCGCTGGGCAGGGCGTAGCCGTTGCCGAAGGCCCAGATGCGGCTGTGCTCGAGGAACCGGCCGAGGATCGACTTGACGCTGATGTTGTCCGACAGCCCGGGGATTCCGGGGCGCAGGCAGCAGATGCCGCGGATCACCAGCACCACCCGGACGCCCGCCTGGCTCGCCTCGTAGAGCCGGTCGATCATGCCCTTCTCGGTCAGCGCGTTGAGCTTGGCCCAGATCGCCGCGGGACGGCCCTTGCGCGCGTTGTCGATCTCGTGGTCGATCTGCTCGTAGAGCGTCTCGCGCAAGTTGAGCGGCGAGATGGCCAGCAGCTCGAGGCCCTGCGGCTCGACGTAGCCGGTGATGAAGTTGAACACTTTGGCGGCGTCGCGGCCGAGCTTTGGGTTGGCGGTGAAGAAGCTGAGGTCGGTGTAGATCTTCGCCGTGACCGGGTGATAATTGCCGGTGCCGAAGTGGCAGTAGGTCTTGTAGCCGTCCTCCTCGCGCCGCACGACCATCGAGATCTTCGCGTGGGTCTTCCAGTCGACGAAGCCGTAGATCACCTGCACGCCGGCGCGCTCGAGCTGATCGGCCCACTTGAGGTTCTGCTCCTCGTCGAAGCGGGCCTTGAGCTCGACCACCGCGGTGACCGACTTGCCCGCCTCGGCGGCCTGGATCAGCGCGGCGATCACCGGCGACTGGTTGCCGGCGCGATAGAGCGTCTGCTTGATCGAGATCACCGCCGGATCGGCCGCGGCCTGGCGCAGGAAATCGACCACCACCTCGAAGCTTTCGTAGGGGTGGTGGATGACAATGTCCTTCTCGCGGATCGCCGCGAAGCAGTCGCCGTCGTGCTCGAGCACGCGCTCGGGATAGCGCGGGGTATAAGGGGCGAACTTGAGGTCCGGGCGGTCCTCGCCGACGATCTCGGCCAGACCCGCGAGGCCGAGCATGCCGCCGTTCTTGGTCACGATCGCCTGTTCGAGGTTGAGCTGGTCGCGCAGCATCGCTTCGGCCGAGGGATCGAACTCCTCGTCGAGCTCGAGCATGATCACCCGCCCGCGCCGGCGGCGCTGGATCGCGGTGCGGAAGAAGCGCACCAGATCCTCGGCCTCCTCCTCGACCTCGATGTCGCTGTCGCGCAGCACGCGGAAGATCCCGTCGCCGTCGACGCGGAAGCCGGGGAACAGCAACTCGGCGAAACGGCAGACCAGCTGCTCGACGGCGATGAAGGTCGCCTCCTCGCCGGGCACGCGCACGAACCGCGGGATTGCGCTCGGGATCAGCACCATCTCGAGCACCCGGCTCTGGTCGCGCAGCCGGGTGAGGTTGAACAGCGCGCCGATGCCCTTGTTCGAGACGAATGGGAACGGGTGCGCCGGATCGATCGCCTGCGGGGTGATCACCGGCAGGATGTGGTCGAGGAAGTACTCGCGCAGCCAGCGTTCGGCGGGGGCGTCGATCCGCTCGTACGTGGCGAAATGGATGCCCTCGGCGGCGAGCAGGCGGCGCAAGTCGGCGAGGATCCGTTCCTGCGCGTCCTCGAGCTCGCGCACTTTGGTGTTGATCGCGGCGAGCTGCTGCGAGGGCGTCTTGCCGTCGAGCGAGACGTTGCCGACCCCGCTGCGCACCTGCCCGGCGAGCCCGGCGACGCGGATCATCATGAACTCGTCGAGATTGCTCCCCGAGATCGACAGGAAGCGCAGCCGCTCGAGCAGCGGGTAGGCGGGGTTGGCGGCTTCAGCCAGCACCCGCTCGTTGAACGCCAGCCAGCTCAGCTCGCGGTTGAAGTAGCGCTCGTCCGGGTTCGGCCGGTCGGAGGGGGCGGGGGAAGGCGCAACGCTGCTCATCGCGTCCTTTACGATCGCTGGAGGGGAGGCACTTGCGAGAACTCCGTTACGCGTTTGCTAAACGGCCGCAAGCGAAACGCTCACAGCAGCTCGGCGCTGCGTGCGATCGCGCTGATCCCGCGCTTGCCCGCGCTGCGGTCGAGCTGGACGACCACGTCGATCACCGAGGCGGCATAGGCGATCGTGTCGCTGCGGGTCAGCCCGATGCCGGTCTGCATGACCATCAGCGCGAGCTGCTCGAGCGCGCCGCGCAGCGAGTTGGCATGGATGGTCGAGAAGCTGCCCGGGTGGCCGGTGTTGATCGCGCGCAAGAACGAGACGCTCTCGGCGCCGCGCAGCTCGCCGAGCACGATCCGGTCGGGGCGCAGGCGCAGCGCCGACTGGAGCAGCTCGTTGGCGGTGACCTTGGCCTCCCCAAGCTCGCCCTTGACCGCGACGAGGCCGACGCCGTTGGCGCCGGGCAGCTTTAGCTCGGGCGTGTCCTCGACCAGGACGACGCGTTCCTCCGACGGAATCTCGCCGAGCATCGCGTTGAGAAACGTAGTCTTGCCCGTCGACGTGCCGCCCGAGATGAGGATCGTCTTGCGCGCCGCGATTGCCGCGCGGAGAAACGCGATCGGCTGCTCGGCCGGATCGGGCATCTCCTGCTCGCGTGCGGCCTGCAGCGGGCCGGCATCGTACGCGTCGAGCGGCAGATCGAGCCGGCGGTGGCGGCGGATCGCCATCGCCCAGTGCTTGCGCGTCGCCGGCGGGCCGCAGAACTGGATGCGCCCGCCGTCGGGCAGCGTCGCGCCGAGCAGCGGATGCTCGCGGTTGATGCCCTGGTGGCTCACGCGGGCGACCTGCTCGGCGAGGCGCTGGACCAGCGTGTCGTCGATCTGCGGCGCCTTGATCCGGCGCATCCCCGGCTGCTCGGCATCCTCGATCCAGATCTCGCCCGGGCGGTTGACGATGATCTCGGTTACCGTGTCGCGCTCGAGCCACTGGCGGAACGGCGCGAGGTACGCGTCGAGGTACACGCTGCCGCTCGGCGCGAGCGGCATGTCGTCGGGGTCGCCCGGCCCGTCGGGGCTTCCCGGGAGCTGATGAATCTCGGCGCTCATCGTCCTAGAGCTGCGGGGCCTCGCTGAAGTCGAGATCACGAGCGGTGAACACGCGAATCGGCTCGCCCATCCGCACGCGGATCGTGGGGCCGATGGTGCCGTTCTGCTCCAGCGCGGTCGCGGCCGCGGTCTGCCCGCCGCCGAGCACGATCGAGGCGCCGCTCGAGCTTGCCGCGGCGAGCCCACCGATCACCGACAGCAGCATCGCCGAGCCAAAGCGCTGGAAGAAGTGCGTGTCGACCTTGCCCGGAATCCCGCCGCTGCCGTCGAAACCGGTGCCCGGCGAGGCCAGCGCGACCGAGACCCCGTCGGGCCGGATCAGCCGGGTCCAGATCACGTAGGCGCGCTTCTGCCCGGCCTGCAGGCCCGACTGGTACTGCCCGATCAGGCGCGAGCTGCGCGGCACGAGCACGCGCGTGCCGTCGAAGCTGCGCACGTCCTGGCTCACGACCGCGCGAACATAGCCGGGCACGTCGGTGTTGATCGCGGTCTCGAGCACCGCGGGAATCATCGTGCCCTGGGTGATCGTGGTCGTGGGATTCACGTCGCTGCGTGCGGTGGCCGGGGCGCCGCCGACGCCGCCGATCCGGCTGGCGAAGTCGTCCGCCGTGCCCGGTTGCGGCGCTGCGCCGCCGCGCGTGGCCTGCTCGACCGCGGCCACCGCGGCCGCGGGCAGCGGCAGTGCGCTGAGATCGTGGATCAGCGTGGTCGAGGCGTAGGGATTGGCCGCAGGCATCGGCGCCACCATCGGCGACGCTCCGAGCACGGGCGCAAGTGCGGGGTCGGTGAGGGGGGCGCCGGGCACCGCGTTGACCAGCGGGACCTGCTCGCCCGCTGGCGCCGGCGGGATCAGCGTGTTCGGCGCCGCGGGGGTGGCCGGGACCGCCGCGGGCTGCTGCTCGTCGGCCATGCGCGAGGCGTTGAGGCCCCACAGCGTGGCGACGCCGAGCAGCGCGACGAAGCCGACGCCGGCGGCGAGGCCGAGCGCGTCGGAGCGTCCCTTGCGGTGTGCCACCACCGGATAGGCAGTGCGGCTCGCGAGGTCGATCACCTCGGTGGTTTCGCTGTCGCGCGGATCGCTGTCGCCGGCGGCCCGCTGGTTCTTCTCGGGCAGGCGCATGGCCAGTTTCATCACTTCGCCTCCGCGTTTGCCGGCCCCATCGGCGCTTGGGCCTGGGCGAGCGAGGGTTGATCGGGCCGCGGTGCACGCACCGGCCCCTGGTTGGTGAGCGTGGCGTTGTCCTCGCCCGAGCGCAGCACGATCTCGCGCGGGACGCCCTCGACCACGATCGTGTCGCCGCGCACGGCGAAGTTGACCGGGCCTTCGTCGCCCTTGTGGTCCTTGATCAGGATCGCCGGCAGCGGCGTTCCCACGGGCCAGGTCATGAAGGTGGCGTTGCCGTCGTCGTACACGCGCTGCGGCAGCAGCTTGGCATCGCCCTTGGTGCCCCAGGCGAAGTTAAGCTCGGCCGGGTCGACTACCGCATAGGGATCGCTCGCCGCGGCGAGTTCGTCCGCGGTGGGGCCTTCGGGCTGGATGACCTCGCCTTCGGCCGCGACCTGCTCGACGTCCTCGGGCTCCTCGGGATAGGTGAAGGCGAGCACGTAGAGCGGCGTGCGGTGCGTCGGGCTGGCGACGAGGTCGAACAGGTAGGTGTGGCGATCGGTGACCACCGTCAGGTTGGTCGCCGCGCGCTCCTCGAGCGGCTTCACGAACAGCAGGTTGGCGCGCTTGTTCGGCGTCACCTGCCACTTGATCGAATCGCCGATCGCGACGTTCTCGATGTGCTCGTCCTCGTCGAACCGGATCGTCGCCTGGACACCGGCCTTGCCTTCGATCCGAACCACCGTGTTCTCGTCGTACAGCCGCTCGACGAGGCGGGCGTCCTGGGCATGAGCGGCGAGCGCGGTTCCGGCGAGCAGGGCGGGGGCGAGCGCTGCGGCGAGCAGGGCGCGGGTCATCTCAACTTCTCCATCGAACGCGCGGGGGCTGCGCGGAAACGGCTGCCGATGCCGCGAGTGCGCGACAGCGGCGACGAGCCGGCCGCCGGCGCACCCGCGCTGGGCGCACCGGCGGCGACAATCCTGACCTGGCGCTGGCCCGCACCGGCAGCGGCCGGGCCCGCGTCGTTGGCCGCTAGCGGTGCGGCGCGCGCGAGCCTGATCTCGCGCGACGCCCCCGGCGCGGCGGCGCGGGCCTGATCGGCCAGCATGGGCGCGGGCAGGGGTGCGGCGTTCGACGCGGCATAGCCCCCGGCGGACCGGGTATCGCCCTCGAGCGCGACCGAGCCGGTCAGGCCGAACACGGTCCAGCCGGATACCATCGTCCCGGCGACCTTGAGCACGATCACCATCAGCGCCATGTGCACCGCGCCGATCATGAAGAACGCCATCGCCGCGGCGGGATCGATCGCGCCCGGCATCTCGGTCAGCTTGCGCACCACCGGCACCGAAAGCTCGAGCATCAGCGTGCCGCCGAGCACCGCGAACAGCGGGGTGAAGGCGAGCATGACCACGCCCTTGAGCCAGCCGGTGAACAGGCCGCGGGTGGCGCGGAACAGCGCCATGACCACGAAGATCGGGCCGAGCGCGAGCAGGATCGCCAGCGCGATCTTGCAGGTCGCGAGCACGCCGACCGTGCCGAGCAGCAGCAGCGTCGCGCCGAGCCACAGCAGCCCCGGCGGCGAGAAGGCCGAGGTCGCGCCGTCCATCGCCCCTTCGTCGGACGCCTCGACCAGCGCGCCGAACACCACGTCGATCTTCTGCGCGAAGATGTCGGTGGCCGAACCGGTGGTGCCCATCAGTATGCCGGCGATCTCGTTGGGCGCGCCGACCGCGAGGTTCCAGACGTACGTCTGGTAAGCGGCCCAACTGGTGGCGAAGGTCAGGACCAGGCCGAGCGTGATCATCTTCGGCGTCAGCGTCGAAACCCCGAGCCGGCTGCGGCCGAGGATCAGCGAGAAGGCGAAGAACGCGACGTAGAGCGTGAGCAGGATCTGCAGCGCGACCAGCAGCGCGCCGTCGGTGCCGAACAGCCGCCCGAACGCGGTCTCGGCGGTCGCCGTCGCCGCGCAGTCGACCGCGCGCAGCGAGGCGGACACGCCCGAGCCGATGGTCTCCATCGCCTGCTGGCAGATTTGCGGGTTCATTCGGCCGCTTCCCAAGTGGCGAAATCGTCGCGGTCGCCCTTGCTGCCGGGCCAGGCGCGGCCGGTCAGCGCCGGATACCAGTCGGCCGGATCGTCGCCGACCGCCTCGCGCAGCAGGTCGAGCCGGCGCACCGCGCTCTCGCGGCCCGACAGGATCGTCACCACCTCGGGCGCGCCTGACAGGTCGAGCCGCACCACCACGCTCGCATCGGGCTGGCGCACCAGAAAGCAGCGGCTGTGCGCGGGCAGGCTCTTGATCAGCGAGAACTCGTGCTCGGTCAGGCTGAAGCCTTCGCAGTAGTCCTCGACGCGCGCGCGCGCGTTGGGCATGAAGATCATCGTCGCGGTCTGCTCGACCAGCGCGGTCGAGATGCGGCTGTCGAGCGCGTCGCGCGCCGACTGGGTGGCGAAGCCGACCAGCGCGTTGCGCTTGCGCAGCGTCTTGAGCCAGTCCCGGATGCGCGCCGCGAACACCTCGTCGTCGAGCGCCTTCCAGCCCTCGTCGATCAGGATCATCGTCGGCTGCCCGTCGAGCCGCTCGTCGATCCGGTGGAACAGGTACATCATCACCGGGGTGCGCAGCCGCGGGTTCTCGAGCAGCGCGGTCATGTCG
>DATDLP010000022.1:0-3275 GCA_036519255.1 Croceibacterium sp. | reverse complement strand
GACATCGAGCGGCGCATCGTCCCGCAGATGAGGGACAGCGATTACCTCGGCTTCGAGTACGATCCGGGCGCCAGCGCCTATCGGCTCAAGTTCCTCAAGGACGGTCAGGTGACCTGGGTCGACGTCGACGCACGCACCGGGCGCGTGCTTCGAGTCTCCAGATAGGCACGCCGGGCACGGAAACGGCCGCCCCGTTGACGCGTTCATGTCGAAAGCCCACATCGTGGGCTGCGTGCCAGCAGGGGACCTAAGATGCGCATCCTGATCGTCGAGGACGAGCCGACGCTCGGACAGCAGCTCAAATCGACGCTCGAGCAGACCGGCTACGCCGTCGACCTATCGACCGATGGCGAGGACGGTCATTTCCTCGGCTCGACCGAGCAATACGATGCCGCGATCCTCGACCTCGGCCTGCCCGAGATCGACGGGCTGACCGTGCTCGGCATGTGGCGCAAGGAAGGGCGCAACTTCCCGGTGCTGGTGCTGACCGCGCGCGATTCGTGGTCGGACAAGGTCGCCGGGCTCGACGCCGGCGCCGACGACTATCTCGCCAAGCCCTTCCAGAGCGAGGAGCTGATCGCCCGGCTGCGAGCGCTGATCCGCCGCGCCTCGGGCAACGCGAGCTCCGAGCTGATCGCCGGAACCGTCCGGCTCGACACGCGCTCGGGCCGCGTCACGCTCGACGGCGAGCCGGTCAAGCTGACCGCGCAGGAATACAAGCTGCTCAGCTACCTGATGCACCACAAGGGCAAGGTGGTCAGCCGCACCGAGCTGATCGAGCACATCTACGACCAGGATTTCGACCGCGATTCGAACACCATCGAGGTCTTCGTCACCCGCATCCGCAAGAAGCTGGGTGCCAACGTGATCACCACCATCCGTGGCCTCGGTTACAGCCTCGACGACCCCGACGAGCCCGGCCGCGGTTCGTGACGCCGGCGCGCTGACGCCGCCCGTTCCGGCGGCCGAAGCCGCCCCGCGCGCGGATGCGGCCGTCGCGGCGTCTGCGGAGCAGGTCGCCGCTCCCCATACCGGCAGCCTGTCGCGGCGCATGCTGCTTATCGCCGCCGGGTGGATCACGATCCTCCTGCTGGTCGGCGGCTTCGCGCTCAACCGCACGCTGACCGACCTGCTGACGCGCCAGTTCGACGAGCAGCTCGACACCGTGATGAAGGCGATGATCGCGTCGTCGGAGATCGGCCCCGACGGCGAGGTGCTCTACAATCGCTCGCTCGGCGACCAGCGCTTCCTCGAGCCCAACAGCGGCCGTTACTGGCAGATCAGCGGTGAGGGCCAGGAAGACTATCCCTCGCGCTCGCTGTGGGACCGCACGCTGCAGCTCAGCGGACAGAAGGCGGCAGAGCCGCTGTACCACGATTCCGGCCAGTTCCCCGGCGAGCCGCTGCGGATGGTCGAGCGCACGATCCGCCTGCCCGGCAGCGACACCGAATGGCAGTTCGTGGTCGCCGGCGCACGAACCGAGCTCGACGAGCAGATCGCCGACATGCGCGCGATCCTGCTCTGGGCCTTCGTGGTGCTCGGTGTCAGCCTGTTCTTCATGGCCATGCTGCAGAGCTGGTACGGCCTCAGCCCGCTGCGCCGCGTGCGCCGGGCGATCGCCCGCATCCGCACCTCCGGGGCCAACCGCGTGACCGATCCGCTGCCGCAGGAAGTGCAGCCGATGGTCGAGGAACTCAACGCGCTGCTGGCGCACTCGGAGAAACAGGCCGAGGAAGCGCGGATGCACGCCGGTAATCTCGCGCACGCGCTCAAGACTCCGCTCACCGTCCTGACCAACGCCGCCAGCGCCCATGCGCCCGACCTCGACGAGGCGGTGCTGCGCGAGGCGGCGGTCATGCGCCGCCAGGTCGACCACCACCTCGCCCGCGCGCGCGCGGTCGGCCGCCGCGCGTTCGGTCACTCGCGCACCGGCGTGATGGAGGCGGTCGAGGGCGTCGAGCGCGCGGTCGCGCGGCTGTACCCGCAAGTCCGCTTCGACATCGCCGGCGCGCCGGGTGCGCTGGTGGCGATGGAGCGGCAGGACCTCGACGAGATCCTCGGCAACCTGATCGAGAACGCCGCCAAGTACGGCGGCGGGAGCGTGTTCGTCACGGTCGACCCGGCACCCACCCAGCGGCTGTGCGAGATCTGGATCGAGGATGACGGGCGCGGCATTGCCGAAAGCGACCGCGCGCAGATCTTCGGGCGCGGCGCGCGGCTCGATACCGAGAAGCCGGGCACCGGCCTCGGTCTGGCGATCGTCCGCGACGTGGTCGAGATCTACGGCGGCACGATCGAGCTCGACGAGAGCGAGGACTTGGGCGGCCTGCTCGTGCGCGTGCGGCTGCCGCGCGCGGCATAAGCCTTTCTCAAGCGGTTGGCGCTATGCCGGCCGCCGAAGGAGGCTTGTGCCGTGGTCAGTTCCGCGCAACCGCGCCGGTCGTGGGGCGCGCTCGCCCTGGCGGTGGCGCTGTTCGCGCTCGGCTTCGCGCTCGCCAACCGCTTCCAGCTGACCCACGGCGTGCTCTATCGCGCCGCGGCCAACGACTGGGCGAACGCGGCGACCAATTTCACCGTCCTCGCGCTCCAGGCGCTCGCGCTGCTCATGGCGATCGCACTGCTGGCCCGTTGGCTGTTCGTCGCCGCGATGGTGCTCGCGTTCGGCTCGATCCTGATCAATCTCTGCTACGGCCAGACCGTCAACGGCGTGCTCGGCGCCGGGACGATGGCGTGGATGGCGGCCGAGACCCGCCAGGCCGGCAATGCCGCCGGCGAATTCGCCGCGCCGCTGCTGCTCGCGGGGCTGCAGGCGGTTACCGCCATCGCGCTGTTCGTCGCCGCGCGCGCCGCGATGCGGCGCGGCGGTTGGATCGTACAGGGGTGGAAGGCAGGGTCGGGCGGACTGTTGCTGCTGCTCGCGCCCAGCCTGTTCGCGACGGTCGGTGTTCCCGCCTCGGCCGCTGAGCGCAACGTCTACTCGCTCGGGCTCGAGGTCGCGCTGGCGGAGCCGCCCCCGCCGCGTGCGTCGGTCGGGCTCGAGCCGGCAGTCGAAGGATCGCCGCGCGCGATCGTCTGGCTCGTCGACGAGAGCGTCGCCTACCGGCAGTTCGAGCAGCTCCTCGCGCCCCGGCTGGCTAACACCGCGCACGTCGATTTCGGCATGGCGGCCGCGCTCGGGCATTGCAGCGCGCCGGCCAACCTCGCGCTCCGCTCGGGCGTCGAGGTCCGCACCGCGGGGCCGGCGACGGACTTGCGGCGCACGCCGTCGATCTGGG
>DATDLP010000021.1:0-7728 GCA_036519255.1 Croceibacterium sp. | reverse complement strand
CGCTCCGCCCGCCGGCAAGACCGAGTTCACGCTCGACGAGGCCGCCGCGCTGATCGATGCGGTGCACCTCGGCATCGAGATTGCCAGTTCGCCGCTCGCCACGATCAACGATCTCGGCCCCGCGGTCACGATCTCCGACTTCGGCAACAACAACGGCCTCGTGGTCGGCGCGCCGATCGCCGGGTGGCAGGCCTCGGGTTTCGCCAACTGGCAGGTCAGCCTGCGAGTCGATGGGGCAGAGGCAGGCACTGGCCGGGCCTCGGCCATGCCCGACGGGCCGCTCGGCGCGGCGCGGTTCCTGTTCGAGCTGCTTGGTCGCCGCGGCATCGCCGTCGCGCCGGGACAGTGGATTTCCTCGGGCGCGGTGACGGGTGTACATCCGGTCGCACCCGGCGCCTTCGTCGAGGCGGTGTTCGACGGCACGCACAGCGTGAGCTGCACGATCGAGGCAGCCACGCGTTGAGAGGATCTTCGGGAGGTGATGCATGGACGGAGCACCGGCTGAGGCCGTAACGCAGGCCGCAGCCGCGCGGGTCGGCCGCTACCGCTGGGTGATCGTCGGGCTGCTCTTCGCCGCCACGGTGATCAACTACATCGACCGGCAGATGATCGGCGTGCTCAAGCCGACGCTGATGGCCGACCTCGGGTGGTCGGAAGCCGACTACGCCGGGGTGATCTTCTTTTTCCAGATGGCCTACGCGATCGGCTACATCGGCTTCGGCCGGATCGTCGACGTGATCGGCGCGCGGGTGGGCTATGCCGTCGCGTTCGTGATCTGGCAGCTCGCGCACATCGCGCACGGCGGCGCCTATTCGATCACCCAGTTCGCGATGGCGCGCTTCGGGCTCGGCATCGGCGAGGCGGGCAACTTCCCCGCGGGCATCAAGGCGGTGACCGAATGGTTCCCGGCCAAGGAGCGTGCGTTCGCGATCGGCGTGTTCAACGCCGGCGCCAACGTCGGCGCGATCGTCACCCCGCTGCTCGTGCCGGTGCTGGTGGTGGCCTACGGCTGGCGCATGGCGTTCGTGATCACCGGTGTCGGCGCGTTCGTCTGGCTGATCGCCTGGTGGGCGATGTACCGCAGCCCGCGCGAGCATCCCAAGGTCAGCGCGGCCGAGATCGCCTGGATCGAGCAGGATCCGGCTGACCCAGTGCAGCCGATGCCGTGGCAGAAGCTCATCGCGCTGCGCGAGACCTGGGCCTACGCGCTCGGCAAGTTCTTCATCGACCCGATCTGGTGGTTCTTCCTGTTCTGGCTGCCCGGCTATCTCGGCGACCGCTACGGCCTCGACCTGCTGAGCTTCGGCCCGCCGCTGGTGGCGATCTACCTGATCTCGGACGTCGGCTCGATCGCCGGCGGCTGGCTGTCCTCGCGGCTGATGAAAGCGGGCAAGTCGGTCAACTTCGCGCGCAAGCTGACGATGCTGCTGTGCTGCTTCGCGGTGCTGCCGGTTTGCTTCGCGCAGTCGATCGACAACCTATGGCTCGCCGTGCTGGTGATCGGCATCGCCACCGCCGCGCACCAGGCGTTCTCGGCCAACCTCTACACGCTGCCGTCGGACGTGTTCCCGCGCGCGGCGGTGGGCTCGGTCATCGGCATCGGCGGCACGGTCGGCGCGGTCGGCGGTATGCTGATGTCGCTCTACGCTGGCGCCGTGCTCGAGAAGATCGGCAGCTACGCGCCGCTGTTCGCGGTGGCGGGCGCGGCGTATTTCCTCGCGCTGTTGTCGGTGCACCTGCTCTCGCCGCGGCTGGAACGGGTGAGCGTGGCGGTCTGACAGGCGTGCTTCAGCCGCGGCGCTGCTCCGGCGGGAGGCTCGCCTTGTACCGTTCGTCGTGCTCCTGGCACCAAAGCGTCAGCTCCCGCGTGATCCAGCCTTCAATGGGGAACGAGCCTCGGGCGTCGCGCAGAACGCATCCGCTATGCGATCCGCTATCCAAGAAGTCGAACCGAACGGCGAGATCGAACGTGCCATCGGCGCGCTCGATGACCCAGGCGCGCTGGACGCCCCCCATGCCCAGCGAGCTGCGGGCCGGAAACTGGTAGTAAGCGCGGATCGCGTTCTTCGTGGCGTCCACCGCGACGGGATTGTCGGCGTTGTCGATCCCTCCGCCGCGGTGCTCGACGAACAGGGTTTCTCCGTCCGGCGCCGTCAGAGCGGTCCGAGCGGTCATCGTCCCCGCCCCCCGCCGAAGATGCCTCTCTCGTTGGCGCGCGAAAAAGGGCGATGCGCCCGGAGCAGCGCAACGCGCAACGTTGATGGCCTGAAGCGAATCCGGTCCGACTATTCCGGCCCGTTCGATGTTCACCGAAATACGGCACAGATGCGTGGCGTCCTTCCCCGAAGTAGGGCCGGGCAGCGGATTGAAATAGGTCACGATCCCGGGCTCGATGCGCACGTAGGTATCGAAGTCGATCCAGCCGGTTGCCAGCGGGTGCGACCGGTCGCCCCCGTTCACAGCAACGGCTCGTTCGATTTGCTGGGCCCACGGTCCGCGTCGTTCCCAGAACGGTCCGTGTTGCGGAGTTCGTTCCGCCACCGCGGGCGATGGCCCGAGTTCCAGCAGCGAATACTCGACTCCCGGCAGACTGGGATTGTCGACCGGCTCGGGTTGCGCCGCGAGCGGCGCAGCGCAAACGAGCGCGAAGCCGATCGACAAGCGAATATCCGGTTTGATCAAGCTCGGGCCCTCACCTCGACAGTCGGTTCATCACGGTCTCTAAGTCGTGAGAAGTTGATATTCCGAAACCGACGAACCCCTCATCCGCCCCGCAGCAGCTGCACCCCCCAGTCGCGTTCGAACAGGTACAGCAGCACCCGCGCGGCCGCGCCGCGCGGCGAGTCCAGCCCGCCGTCGCGCTCGACCAGCAAGTGGGCGTCGTCGCTGGCCATCGGCAGCAGGCGCTGGATCTGCTCGAGGTCGGCGATGCGGAACGGGGTGTCGCCCGACTGGCGCGTGCCGAGCAGCTCACCGCCGCCGCGCAGGCGCAAGTCTTCCTCGGCGAGACGGAAGCCGTCCTGCGTCTCGCGCATCAGCGCGAGCCGTTCGCGGCCAGTCTCGGACAGCTGCTCGCTGCGCAGCAGCAGGCACACCGACTTCGCGCTGCCCCGTCCCACACGGCCGCGCAGCTGGTGAAGCTGGGCGAGGCCGAAGCGTTCGGCCTGCTCGATCACCATCAGCGTGGCATTGGGCACGTCGCCACCCACCACGATCACCGTGGTGGCGACCAGCAGCCGCGCCTCGCCGCGTGCGAAGCGCTCCATCGCGGCGTCCTTGAGCTCGGGCTTGAGCTGGCCGTGGACCAGCACCACCGCCTCCCCGAAGCGCGACTTGAGCGAGGCGAAGCGCGCCTCGGCGGCGGCTAGATCCTCGCTCTCATGCTCGTCGCCGCGCACCATCGGGCAGACCCAGTAGGCCTGCTGGCCGGTCTCGAGGTGCCGCGCGACGCCGTCGGCGACGTCGCTGAGTCGGTCGAGCGCGACCACACGGGTGTCGATCGCCTGGCGACCGGGCGGCATCTCGTCGAGCCGGCTGACCTCCATCTCGCCGTACTGCGCCAGCACCAGTGTGCGCGGGATAGGGGTGGCGGTCATCGCCAGGCAGTGCGGCGTGACCTTGCCTTTCTGCGTCAGCATCAGCCGCTGCCCGACCCCGAAGCGGTGCTGCTCGTCGATCACCACCAGCGCGAGGTTCCGATACGCGACAGCATCCTGGAAGATCGCATGGGTGCCGACGAGGATCTGGATCGAGCCGTCGACCAGCCCCATCAGGATCGACTCGCGCGCCCGGCCCTTGTCGCGCCCGGTCAGCAGCGCGATGCTCACCCCCGTCGGCCCGGCCATGGCCCGCAGCGTCTCGTAATGCTGGCGCGCGAGGATTTCGGTCGGCGCGAGCAGCGCTGCCTGGGCACCGGCCTCGACCGCGATCAGCATCGCTTCGAGCGCGACCACGGTCTTGCCCGAGCCGACGTCGCCCTGCAGCAGCCGCAGCATCGGCGAGGCTTGCGCGAGGTCGCCCTCGATTTCGCCGATCGAGCGCCTTTGCGCGCCGGTGAGCGGAAACGGCAGCGCGAGCTTGCCACGCAGACTGCCGTCGCCCTGCAGCGGCTGCCCGCGCCGCTTGCGGTTGTCGGCCTTGACCAGCATCAGCGCGAGACTGTTCGCCAGCAGTTCGTCGTAGGCCAACCGGTCGCGCGCAGCCGGATGCTCGGCTTTGTGCGCCAGCACCAGCGCATCGCGCCACGCCGGCCACCTGGGCCGGTCGAGCACGCCAGGCTCGATCCATTCGGGCAGCTCGGGCGTGCGCGCGAGCGCCTGCTGCGCGAGGCTGGCGACCTTGGGTTGGGTCAGACCCTCGGCCAGGGGATAGATCGGCTCCACCAGGTGGCCCATCAGCCCCGAGCTGCTCTCGGCGACGTGATCGGGGTGCACGATCTGCAGCCACTGGTCGTATTGCTCGAGCCTGCCCGCGACCCAGCGTTTCTGGCCCACCGGGAACAGCTTCTTCGCGGTGTACGCAGCCTTGCCGAAGTAGACGAGCGCGCAGACGTTGCCCTTCGCGTCGCGCGCCAGCACGCGGTGCGGCGCGCGGTTGTTCGGGCTCCCGCGGTGTTCGAACGGGGTCAGCGGGACGACTACCTGCTCGCCGACCTGCGGCTCATCGAGATCGGCCACCGAGCGGCGCTGCACGAAGCGGTCGGGCAAGTGGTAGGCAACATCGCGGATGCGCGTGAGGCCGAGCTTTTCGAGCGGCTTTTGCAGCTTCGGACCGACCCCTTCGAGGCTCTCGGTCTCGGCGAACAGCGGGTTGAGCAGCTCGGGGCGCATGGCCCGAGGGTCTACTCCAAGTGCTTGCCAGAACGAAACAGCCGATGCCTCCTAATCCATGTTTGGAAGCTGCGCATGGCGGGGAACCTCGTCCGGACTGGCGCTTTGCGGCAACAAGGGCCCACGCCCGGGACCAGGAGACAACCCATGGCGAAAGAAGAGTTTACCGACGCAATCGCGTTGCTCAAGGCCGACCACCGCGAGGTCGAGGAGCTGTTCGCGAAGTTCGAGAGCGCGAGCGGCGATGGCAAGAAGCAGCAGATCGCCGAGCAGATCTGCACCGAGCTCAAGATCCACACCGCGATCGAGGAAGAGATCTTCTACCCGGCGCTCGACGGCAAGATCGAGGAAGACCTGCTCAGCGAGGCTTATGTCGAGCATGACGGCGCCAAGGTGTTGATTAACGACATCATGGCCGGCGGGCCGGACGACGAGTTCTACGATGCGAAGGTCAAAGTGCTGAGCGAAGAGATCGAGCATCACGTCAAGGAGGAGGAAGCCCCCAGCGAGGGCATGTTCGCGCAAGCCCGCAAGGCCGATGTCGACCTCGTGGTGTTGCGCGACCAGATGCTGGCCCGCAAGCAAGAGCTCAAGCAACAGGCGGAGACCAGCGGGTTGCCGCCAGCGCAGCCAACGACGGTCCACGCCTAGCGCTTGACGGGCCGTGTGCCGATGCGAGAGGGGGCGGCATGGCCGCCCCCGATCACGCCTCGCCGTTCGCTCAGCGCCTCGCCCGCGCGCGCTTCCGCGCCTGGCATCGCGGCACGCGCGAGGCGGACTACATGATCGGCGGCTTCTTCGACCGGCATCACGCCGCGTGGGGCGACGCGGAGATCGCGTGGTTCGAGGCCTTGCTCGACGAGGACGATGTGGAAGTCATGGCCTGGGCGCTCGGCACGGCAGCGGCGCCGGACAAATTCCGCGGCGCTCAGCTGGCGGCCCTTCAAAGGCTCGACTACGTCACCATATAGGTAGCGGTTCGCAACGGGCTTTCCCCCCGAGCCCGCCAGAATTTGCGTGACCGCCCGCCCGCGCGTGCCCTTACGGAAATGCGCGGGCGGGCTTTCGCTGCGGCCCCCGCGGCGCTATCGCACCGCCATCCCGAACCCTCTCCGCGAGCGCGGAGTGGGCATAAACGCGTGCCCGGAACCCCCTCGATGTCCGACTTCTCCCGCATCCTCAACGCCGGCCGGCCACTGACGCTCGCCTCGGTCGCGCGTGGCGCGCAACCGTTGGTGATGGCGGACCTTGCCCGCGCGGCAAAGGGCCGCGCGGTGTTCGTCGCGCCCGACGAGCAGGCGATGCGCGCGGTGACCGACGCCGCACGCTGGTTCGCGCCGGAGCTGCAGGTGATCGAGTTTCCGGCGTGGGACTGCCTGCCCTACGACCGCGCGAGCCCGGCGCTGTCGGTCAGCTCGCGCCGGCTTTCGGCGCTGCACCAGCTGCAGGCGGGCAAGACCAGCTCGCAGCTGCTCGTCACCACGGTCAACGCGCTGCTCCAGCGCGTGCTCACTCCGTTCCGCATTCGCGAGGCGGTGCGCGAACTCAAGCCGGGCATGCGCATCGGCTACGAGAGCCTGACCGCGCTGCTGCGGCGGCAGGGCTACAACCGGACCGACACGGTGATCGATACCGGCGAGTTCGCCGTGCGGGGGTCGATCTTCGACGTGTTCCCCGCCGGGCTCGACCAGGGCCTGCGGCTCGACTTCTTCGGCGACGAACTCGAATCGCTGCGGCTGTTCGATCCTTCCACGCAGCGCACGACGGCAACGGTCGACGGCCACCTGCTGTTGCCCGCGAGCGAAGCGCTGCTCGACGACGACACCGTCAAGCGCTTCCGTAGCCGCTATCGCGAGGCATTCGGTGCCAACGCGACGCAGGACCCGCTGTACCAGGCGGTGAGCGACGGCCGCCGTCTCGCCGGCATGGAACACTGGCTGCCGCTGTTCGAGGACCGGCTGGCGACGCTGTTCGACCACCTTGGCGACGACGACATCGTGGTCATCGAGTCGACCGCGGTGGGTGCCGGCGAGGAGCGGCTGGCCGACGTCGAGGACTACTACCGCCAGCGGCGCGAGACCGCCGGCCAGGCAGTGGGCAGCTACCGGCCGCTCGAGCCCGCCGCGCTCTATCTCTCGCGGGAGGAGTTCGCCGTCGCCCTCGAGCAACGTCCGGTGCACCGCGCGTCGATCTTCGCCGAGCCTGAGAGCGCCAAGGCGGTCGACTTCGGGTTCCGCTCGGCGCGCGACTTCGCCCCCGAACGCTCGCGCGGGGACAACGTCTACGAGGCCGCGGCAGCGCATTTCAAGTTGCTCGGCCACGCCGGCAAGCGGCCGCTGTTCGCGGCCTACTCCGAGGGTTCGCGCAGCCGCATCACCTCGATTCTCACCGAAGCCGGGACGAATTTGACGAACGCCGACAGCTGGCAGGAAGCGCTCGGTTTGTCGGCGAAAGGCGCGCCGGTGGCGATGGTGCTGCCGCTCGACACGGGGTTCGCCAACGACGAGGTCGAGCTCGTCACCGAGCAGGACCTGCTCGGGGACCGACTCGTCCGGCGGCGCAAGCGGCGCAAGGATTCGGATGCGTTCCTCGCCGAGCTCTCGGCGCTCAACCGCGGGGACCTGGTGGTCCACCTAGACCACGGGATCGGCAAGTACCTCGGCCTCGAGCCGATCACCGTCGGCCAGAGCCAGCACGACTGCGTCAGGCTCGAGTACGCCGGCGGCGACAAGCTGTTCATCCCGGTCGAGAACATCGACGTGCTCAGCCGTTACGGAAGCGGCGAGGACGGCGCGGTGCTCGACCGGCTCGGCGGTGAAGGCTGGCAGAAGCGCAAGGCGCGGCTCAAGGAGCGCATCCGCGCGATCGCCAACGAGCTGCTGCGCACGGCCGCCGCGCG
>DATDLP010000020.1:0-31150 GCA_036519255.1 Croceibacterium sp. | reverse complement strand
CCAAGCAGGCCGCACGCCGCGTTCGCCCCGGGGAGCGTCATCGTGTCGGTGTTGCCCGGCAGCGGATTGCGGCAGATCAGGCGGTCGGTCGTGTTCGACGCGCGAACGGCCACGCCGTCGCGGTTCTGGTAGTTGGCCACCTGGATGCCGTCAGCCCGGCTCTTGATCTCGGAGTACGAAGCGCTCGCGAGCAGGCCGAAGGTACCGTAATCGCCTTCCCAGGTGTTGCTGAGCAGTCCCGAGAACGTCGGCGTCCACTCTTCGCGCATATCGCCGTAGTTGGCCTCCGCGCCGAACGCGACGTGGAACCCGTTGTTGTCGAACGGCTTGCGGGTGTTGAGGTTGACCGTGCCGGCAAGGCCGCCCTCGATCATGTCGGCGGTCGAGTTCTTGGCAACGATGACCGATCCGAGCAGCTCGGACGGCACGTCGGCGAAGTTGAGCGCCTGGCCGCCGACGCCGGCGGCGAACGCGGTGCGGCCGTTGAACTCCGAGCGCACGAAGGTGAGGCCGCGCACCACGACGCCCGCGCCCTCGACCGAGAAGTGGTCGGGGTCGTTCGAGCCGGCAAAGCGGTTGATCTGCACGCCCGGCAGGCGCTGCAGCGCCTCGGTGACCGAGCGGTCGGGCAGCGCGCCGATGTCCGCCGCGGTGATCGCATCGACCACGGTGTCGGAATCGCGCTTGATGTCCTGCGAGTTGGCAAGGCTGGCGCGGATGCCGGTGACGATGATCGCATCACCTTCCTCGGCAGCCTCGTCCAGGCCCGGCTCGTCCTGCGCGAACGCAGGCGCAGCCGCCAGCAGGCAGCCGATGGCGAACAACGAGCCGCCGGCCCTGAGGGACTGCCTCACGCCAGCGAACATGTGAATCTGCGAACGAAGATCGGTCGATTTCTCGGCCACGCCATTCCTCCCCTTTAAGTCTATGTTAGCGCTACCATTATGGCATGATGGTGCGCTTGTTGGAGACCACGATAACTTTGTCCGGTCCACTTGGCAAGAGGGCACAAACGCGGCAAGAATGCCCGAAAATCGACGGAAACCCGTGGGAGGGCGAACTTTTCGCAATGGATGATAGCGATAGCGCAGCGGCGGCGAATCACGACATCGAACGCGTCGTCATCGTCGGTGGCGGCACCGCCGGATGGATGGCCGGGGCGGCGCTGTCGCGCTTCCTGAACAACGGCCGGCGGCAGATTCACCTGGTCGAATCCGATGCCATCGGCACGATCGGCGTGGGCGAGGCGACGATCCCGCCGATCCTCGCGTTCAACGCGCTGCTCGACCTCAACGAGAACGAATTCCTGCGCGAGACGCAGGGCACGATCAAGCTGGCGATCGAGTTCGTGAACTGGGGCCGGCAGGGCGACCGCTACTTCCACCCGTTCGGCGTCTACGGGCAGGACCTGCACGGCATCTCGTTCCACCAGCTGTGGCTGCGCGAGCGCGGCCGGGGCGATCCGGGGCCCATTTCGGATTATTGCCTGAGCGCCCTGGCTGCCGCGGACGGGCGATTCGCGCGGCCCTCGCGAGAGTCGCGTGCGCCGCTGCCGGAGATGAAATACGCCTTCCATTTCGACGCCTCGCTGTACGCGAAATACCTGCGCGGGCGAGCCGAGCGGCAGGGGCTGCAGCGACACGAGGGACGGATCGTGCAAGTGCACCGCGATCCCGAAAGCGGCGACGTGACCGCGGTCGAGCTGGAGAGCGGCGAGCGGATCGCGGGCGACCTGTTCATCGATTGCTCGGGCTTTCGCGCGCTGCTGATCGGCGAGACGCTCGGCGTCGGCTACGAGGACTGGAGCCGCTGGCTGCCGGTCGACCGCGCGATCCCGGTGCCGACGCCGAACGTCGGGCCGCCCGATCCGTTCACCCGCTCGACCGCGCACGGCGCCGGATGGCAATGGCGCATCCCGCTGCAGCACCGCACCGGCAACGGCCATGTCTATTGCAGCGAGTTCATCGGCGACGACGAGGCCGAGCATGTGCTGCGGGCGAACCTCGAAGCCGAGCCATTCGCCGATCCGCGCGTGATCCGCTTCACCACCGGGCGGCGCAAGCAGTCGTGGAGCCACAACGTGGTGTGCCTGGGCCTTTCCTCGGGCTTCCTCGAGCCGCTCGAGTCGACCAGCATCCACCTGGTGCAGAACGGCATCCAGCGGCTGCTCGCGCTGTTCCCCGACCGCAAGATCAGCCCGCTCGAACGCGACGAGTACAACCGCGGGATGAAAGACCTTTACGAGGACATCCGCGATTTCATCATCCTGCACTACAAGGCCACCCAGCGCGACGACACACCGTTCTGGCGCTACGTGCGCGACATGCCGATCCCCGAGACGCTCGAGCGCAAGATCGGGCTGTGGAAGCTGCACGGGCGGCTGTTCCGCGAAGGCTTCGAGCTCTTCGGCCCGGTAAGCTGGATTGCGGTCATGCTCGGGCAGAACATCTTGCCCGACCGCCACGATCCGATCGCCGACACGCTGGACGAGGGCAAGGTCGCCATGGCGATGACCGAAATGCGCGAGCGTTACCGCGCGGCGGCGGCAGCGCTGCCCAAGCACGAGGAATTTCTGCGCGCCGCGGGGGCGTGGGCGGCCGGCGATGTGCGTCCGCAGGCGGCTGCCGCGCGATGAGAGACGACCTCATCCGCAAGGTGGTGATCGTCGGCGGCGGCACCTCGGGCTGGATGGCGGCGGCGGCGCTGGCGAAGATCCTCGGCGCGATGCCCGGGCTGTCGATCGAGCTGGTCGAGAGCGAGGCGATCGGCACGGTCGGAGTAGGCGAGGCGACGGTTCCGCCGATCGTGCTGTTCAACTCGATGCTCGGGCTGGACGAGATGGAATTCATGCGCGAGACGCATGCGACGTACAAGCTCGGCATCGAGTTTGTCGACTGGGCCCGCATCGGCCACCGCTACTGCCACCCGTTCGGATCCTACGGGCTCGACATGTTGGGGATCGACTTCCTCCACCACTGGCTCAAGGGCCGCGAGTTGGGGGACACCAGCGCATTCGACGAATATTCCATCGCGACGATGGCGGCGAACGCCAACAAGTTCTTCCCGCCCACTCCGGAGCAGCCGAAGTCGCCTTTGGCGAAGCTTGCCTACGCGTATCAATTTGATGCGGGGCTCTACGCCCGTTACCTGCGCCGCTACGCCGAGCAGCGTGGGGTCGGACGGATCGAGGGCCGCATCGTCGAGGTGGAGCAGCATCCGGAGTCCGGCTTCATCACCGCGCTCCGGCTCGACAATGGCAAGCGCGTCGAAGGCGAATTGTTCATCGACTGTTCGGGTTTCCGCTCGCTTTTGCTCGGGCAGACGCTCGGCGTGCCGTTCGTCGACTGGAGCAAGTGGCTGCCCAACGATCGTGCGGTGGCGATCCCGTGCAAGCTCGGACCCGACCGCAAGCCGATCACCCGCTCGACCGCGCGCAGTTCGGGCTGGCAGTGGAACATTCCGCTCCAGCACCGCGTCGGCAACGGGCATGTCTACTGCTCGGCGTACATCTCCGACGACGAGGCGACCGAAGTGCTGCTCGCCAACCTCGAGGCCGAGCCGCTCGCCTCGCCCAACCAGCTGCGCTTCCTCGCCGGGCACCGGGCCAAGGCGTGGGACAAGAATGTGGTCGCGCTTGGGCTCGCTGGCGGGTTCCTCGAGCCGCTCGAATCGACCTCGATCCATCTGGTCCAGACGGGCATCGCACGGCTGATGACGCTGTTCCCGACGCGCGATTTCGGGGAGCGCGAGATCGAGCGCTATAACCGGGAGACGGTGCAGCAGTATGTCGACATCCGCGACTTCCTCGTGCTGCACTATTGCGCCACCGAGCGCGACGACAGCGAGTACTGGAACTACTGCCGCAACATCGAGCCCCCCGAGGGGCTGGCCGAGAAGCTCGCCATGTATCGCTCGTCGGGCCGGGTGTTCGGCGATCAGAAGGAGCTGTTCACCGAGACCAGCTGGGAAGCGGTCCTGATCGGCCAGGGCATCGCGCCCGGCGGCTACCACCCTGTAGCCGACCTGCTGCCCGACGACGAAACGCTGCGCCGGCTCGCGTCGATCCGCGGCACGATCGCGCAGACCGTGGCGCAGATGCCGACGCAGGAGCAGTTCCTCGAGAGCAACGGCGGCGCGATCGATCCGGCGATGCGGATGTTCGCATGACGGCGCTGCCCCCGCCGCGGCCGATCGCGGAGACGGGGCCGATCGACCGCACCCGCTTCGAGCAGGAAATCCGTCCGGCGCGCCAACCGGTGGTGCTGCGCGGGCTCGCCGCGGGCTGGCCGGGCGTGGCCGCCGCCCGCCAGGGCGACCGCTCGATCGCCGAATACCTGCTCGGCTTCGCCCCGCCGCGGAACGTCCGGGGCATCGTGATTCCGCCCGAGGCCGAGGGGCGCTTCTTCTACAATGCCGAGCTTACCGGGCTCAACTTCACCCCGCACGAGGCGCCGCTGGCGGCGTTCCTCGGCGAGCTCCTGCGGCTGGCCGAGGACCCGCGGCCGAAGGGCGTGGCGGTGCAGTCGGAAAAGATCCCCGAGCTGCTGCCCGGGTTCGCGGAAGCCAACCCGATGCCGCTGGTGCCGAACGTCCCGCCGCGCATCTGGATCGGCAACCGCATCCGCGTTGCGCCGCATTACGACCTGATGGAGAACGTCGGCGTCTGCCTCGCCGGCCGGCGCCGCTTCACGGTGTTCCCGCCCGAGCAGCTGCCCAACCTTTATGCCGGGCCGTTCGAGCTGACCCCGGCGGGCACGCCGGTGTCGCTGGTCGATCCGCTCGCGCCCGACCTCGAGCGCTTCCCGCGCTTCGCCGAGGCCTGGGCGCACGCGCAGCAGGCGACGCTCGAGCCGGGCGACGCGCTCTACCTGCCTTATGCCTGGTGGCACGGGGTCGACGCGCTCGAGCCGCTCTCGATCCTCGTCAATTACTGGTGGAACGAGACCCCCGAGGGCGCCGGCGGCGGCTACGACGCGCTGCTCCACGCGATGCTGGCCTACCGTCACCTGCCCTCGGACGAGCGCGACGTGTGGCGGATGATGTTCGAACACTACATCTTCGGCGATGCCGATCCGGCTGCGCACCTGCCATCGCACGTGAAGGGTATCATGGGTCCGCCGGGCCCGCGGCTGTTCGCGCAGATGCGGGCGATGCTGCGCGGGATTCTCGGCTGAGGCGCCTCGCGGTCGCTTGCAGCCGGGCAAGAATTCCTTCCCCGCGCTCGCCTTGCGATTAATTCCGCCAGTGGGCAATTGCCGCCCATGCAACGGCTGACGCACCTCGACCGCCTCGAGGCGGAGAGCATTCACATCCTGCGCGAGGTTGTCGCCGAGGCGGACAACCCGGTGATGCTCTATTCGGTCGGCAAGGACAGCGCGGTGATGCTGCACCTCGCGCGCAAGGCGTTCTATCCGGCGCCGCCGCCGTTCCCGCTGCTCCACGTCGACACCACATGGAAGTTCCGCGACATGTACGCGCTGCGCGACAAGGCCGCCAAGGCCGCCGGGATGGAGCTGCTGGTCTACCACAACCCCGAGGCGATGGAGCGCGGGATCAATCCGTTCGACCACGGCGCGCTGCACACCGATATGTGGAAGACCGAGGGGCTCAAGCAAGCGCTCGACAAGTGGAAGTTCGACGCAGCCTTCGGCGGCGCGCGTCGCGACGAGGAGAAGAGCCGCGCCAAGGAGCGGATCTTCTCGTTCCGCACCGCGACCCACGGCTGGGACCCGAAGAACCAGCGGCCCGAGCTGTGGAACCTCTACAACGCCCGCAAGAGCAAGGGCGAGAGCATCCGGGTGTTCCCGATCTCGAACTGGACCGAGCTCGATATCTGGCAGTACATCATGAAGGAGGGGATCGAGATCGTCCCGCTCTATATGGCCGCCCCGCGTCCGACGGTGGAACGCGACGGCCTGCTGCTGATGGTCGACGACGAGCGCTTCCCGCTGCTCCCGGGCGAGACGCCGCAGATGCGCTCGATCCGCTTCCGCACGCTCGGCTGCTACCCGCTGACCGGCGCGGTCGAGAGCGCGGCGGCGACGCTGCCCGAGGTCGTGCAGGAGATGCTGCTGACCACCACCAGCGAGCGCCAGGGCCGCGCGATCGACAAGGACGCCGGCGGCGCGGGCATGGAGAAGAAGAAGCAGGAGGGGTATTTCTGATGCTTCGAATGGGCTTCATTCGAAGCGTCACCCCGGCGAACGCCGGGGTCTCGTGCCGTTCGATGCCGCGCCGGCGGCGCGAGGTCCCGGCTTTCGCCGGGATGACGAGGTAATCGATGACCGACCCCGCCTACGTCACCGACGCGCTGATCGCCGAGGACATCGAGGCCTACCTCGACCTGCACCAGAACAAGGGCCTGCTGCGGTTCATCACCTGCGGCTCGGTCGACGATGGCAAGTCCACGCTGATCGGGCGGCTGCTCTACGACAGCAAGATGATCTTCGAGGACCAGCTCGCCGCGCTCGAGGCAGACAGCAAGCGGGTCGGCACGCAAGGCCAGAACATCGACTTCGCCCTCCTGGTCGACGGCCTCGCCGCCGAGCGCGAGCAGGGCATCACGATCGACGTCGCCTACCGCTTCTTCGCCACCGAGAAACGCAAGTTCATCGTCGCCGACACCCCGGGCCACGAGCAGTACACGCGCAACATGGTCACCGGCGCGAGCACCGCCGACCTGGCGGTGATCCTGGTCGACGCACGCAAGGGTGTGCTGGTGCAGACCCGCCGCCACTCGTACCTCGCGCACCTGCTCGGCATTCGCCACCTCGTGCTGGCGGTCAACAAGATGGACCTGGTCGATTACGACCAGCTCACCTTCGACCAGATCGTCGCCGACTACCGCGAGTTCGCGACGTCGATCGGCATCGAGACCTTCACCGCGATCCCGATCTCGGGTTTCAAGGGCGACAACATCACCCAGGCGCCGTCGCCGCAGACGCCGTGGTATGCGGGTCCGAGCCTGATCGATCACCTCGAGACGGTCGAGATCGAAGGCACCGCCTCGCAGGCCAGGCCGTTCCGCATGCCGGTGCAGTGGGTCAACCGTCCCAACCTCGACTTCCGCGGTTTCGCCGGGCTGATCGCCGAAGGCACGATCAAGCCGGGCGACGCGGTGCGCGTGATCCCCTCGGGCAAGACCAGCACGGTGAGGTCGATCGTCAGCTTCGACGGCGATCTCGCCGAGGCCGTCGCCGGTCAGTCGGTCACGCTGACCCTCGCCGACGAGGTCGACTGCAGCCGCGGCGACGTGCTCGCCGCGGCGGACGCCCCGCCGCAGAGCGCCGACCAGTTCGAGGCGACGATCGTGTGGATGAGCGACGACAAGCTCATTCCCGGCCGCGGCTACTGGCTCAAGCTGGCGACGCAGACGGTCAGCGCGGCGGTCGCCGAGCCGGACTACGAGGTCAACGTCAACACGATGGAGCACCTCGCGGCGAAGACGCTGGCGTTGAACTCGATCGGCGTGTGCAAGGTCACCACCGACAAGCCGATCGTGTTCGAGCCTTATGCGGACAGCCGCCAGCTCGGCGGGTTCGTGCTGATCGACAAGCTGACCAACGCCACCGTCGCCGCGGGCATGATCCACTTCTGCCTGCGCCGCGCGCAGAACGTGCACTGGCAGGCGCTCGAGGTCGGGCGCGAGGCGCATGCGGCGCTCAAAGGCCAGAAGCCCGCGGTGCTGTGGTTCACCGGGCTGTCGGGCTCGGGCAAGTCGACGATCGCCAATCTGGTCGAGAAGAAGCTCCACGCCGCCGGGCGCCACACCTTCCTGCTCGACGGCGACAACGTGCGCCACGGGCTCAACAAGGACCTGGGCTTCACCGAGGCCGACCGGATCGAGAACATCCGCCGGGTCGGCGAGGTCGCCAAGCTGATGACCGACGCCGGGCTGATCGTGCTGACGGCTTTCATCTCGCCGTTCCGCGCCGAGCGCGAGCTGGTGCGGTCGATGCTGCCCGAAGGGGAATTCCTCGAGATCTTCGTCGACACCCCGCTCGAGGCGGCCGAAGCGCGCGACGTGAAAGGCCTGTACAGGAAGGCGCGCGCCGGCGAGCTCAAGAACTTCACCGGAATCGACAGCCCCTACGAACGGCCCGAGGCCCCCGAGATCCGCATCGACACCACCGAGACCAGTCCCGAGGCCGCGGCCGAGGCGATCGTGCAGCGCCTGCTCGGCGAGTGGGCGCCCGACCTGTGACGGACGCAGAGCTGGCCGCCGCGCTGGCCGACGAGGCCGGGCGCATCCTTCTTGACTTGCGCCAGAACGGCGGCCTCGAAGGCCGCGCGCTGGGCGAGGCCGGCGACCGGCTGGCCAACGCCTTCCTGGTCGAACAGCTGCGTGCACTGCGGCCCGACGACGGGCTGCTGTCGGAAGAAAGCAAGGACACCGAGGACCGGCTCGACAGGTCACGCGTGTGGATCGTCGATCCGCTCGACGGCACGCGCGAATACGCCGAGGGTCGTGCCGACTGGGCGGTCCATGTCGCCCTCGCCATTGACGGCGTAGCCGAGATCGGCGCGGTGGCGCTGCCCGGCCTCGAGGGCGGGCTGGTGCTGCGCTCGGACCTGCCGGCGCTGCTCGGTCCGTACGACGGCGCACCGCGCCTGCTCGTCAGCCGCACCCGCCCCGCCGCCGAGGCGGTCGCGGTCGCCGAGGCGCTCGACGGCGAGCTGGTGCCGATGGGCTCGGCCGGGGCCAAGGCAATGGCCGTGGTGCGCGGCCAGGCCGAGATCTACCTCCACTCGGGCGGCCAGTACGAATGGGACAATTGCGCCCCGGTCGCGGTCGCGCGCGCGCACGGCCTGCACTGCTCGCGGATCGACGGGAGCGAGCTGCGCTACAACAACCGCGATACCTACCTGCCCGACCTGCTGATCTGCCGGCCCGAGTGGGCCGAGCGGGTGCTCGAGGCGGTGGCGGCGCTATAAATCCTCCCCGGAACGGGGAGGATCAGAGCCTCGGGTTCCCCGCGCTCCACTTCACCGTCAGCTCGATCCCGCTGCCGAGCGGCAGCAGCACCGTCTGCAGATCGCCCTTCGCCCGGATCGCCTCGCGCAGCGCGCGCGCAGCGTCTCGCGCGCCTTCAGGATAGATCATGTTGTCGGACACGATCACCCCCTCCTCGGCCAGACGGGGATAGACCGCCTCGAAGCACGACACGTAGAGGTTCTTCCAGATGTCGAGCAGCACCAGGCCCCACTCGCCATCGTCCTGCGCGGCGATCTCCACCGCATCGCCGCAGCGGAACTCGACGAACTCCGCCAGCCCGGCCTCCTCCAGCCGCTCGCGGGCATAGGCCTGCTTGGCCGGATCGAGATCGACCGTCACCACCGTGGCGCCGCATTGGCGCGCCGCATCGGCGAGGAACAGCGTCGAGTAGCCGTAGCTCGTGCCGAGCTCGAGGATCCGCCCTGGCCGCCGCGCGACCGCGAGCGCGCGCAGGAAGCGCCCGACATCGGCCCCGACCGGCAGCAGGAACTCGTCTCGCCGCGCACCGAACGAACCGGTCGGCAGGTCGCGCGTCGCTTCGAGCTCGGCCTTGTGGCGCGCGTCGTACTGCGCGAACACCTCGGCTACGCGAGGATCGGAGAAATAGTCGCTCATGCGATCCACGGCCCGGTGATCGCCACGGTCTTGGCCGGGCGGTAGAGGTTGACGAACAGCGTCTTGCCATCGGGCGAGAAGCACGCGCCGGCCCACTCGGTGTCGAGGCGCGACAGCGCCAGCGGGTAGGCGGTCCCGTCGGGCGCGATCCCGCGCAGGTGGTTCGAGACGTTCTCGGTGTACTGGTCCTCGCACACCACGAGGTGCCCGTTGGGCGCCACGGTCAGGTTGTCGCCGAAGTTGTACGCCTCGATCGAGGTGCTCTCGTAGAACAGCTGCAAGCGGTCCGGCCCCGAAGTCTGCGGGCGCAGGCGGAAGATCTGCCCGATCTTGGCCGCGCCGCCGCTGGTGCAGGCGAAATAGAGCTCGCCCTTGCCCATCCAGATGCCCTCGCCGCGCGCGAACAGCGTCGCGCCCGCCGCGGCCCCGCGCTTGCGCAAGTCGTCGTCGGGTGACTCGGGATTGTCGAGATCGACCCAGCGCACCTGCTGCCAGGCCTGCGGCGCAAAGCTCACGCCGTTCCAGTTGCGGCTGTCGGGCACGCCGTCGATCGCCAGCGCCTGCAGCCTGCCCCCCTCGGCCAGCCGGCCTTTCACGTTGGGGATGAAGCGGTAGAGCAGCCCGTCCTCGCGGTCCTCGGTCTCGTAGACCACGCCGGTCGCCGGATCGACGCACGCCGCCTCGTGGTTCATCCGCCCCATCGCCTTGAGCGGCACCGGGTCGACCGGCCCGGTGGCCGCGGCGGGGACCTCGAACACGTAGCCGTGCTCCTTGTTGATCTTGCCATCGGGCTTGGAGACGTTCTCCTCGCAAGTCAGCCACGAGCCCCACGGGGTGATCCCGCCGGCGCAGTTACGGATCGTGCCGGACAGCGAACGGAACTGCTTCTCGACCTCGAGCGTGCGCGCGTCGAGCACCAGCGTGGTGGTCCCGCCCGCCAGCGGGATCAGGCTGCGCGCGCGGGTGTCGTAGGCCTTGCCCACCGCTCCGCCGTTGTCCTGCTCGGGCATCAGCTCGTGGTTGCGCACCAGCGCCCACTTGCCCCCGCCGAGATCGAAGCAGCCCATCCCGTCGGCCTGGTCGGGCACCTTGCCGCCGTCGGTCATCGCGTCGCCGAGGCTCGAGAGGATGCGGTAGGAGAAGCCCGCGGGCAGATCGATCAGCCCGTTGGGATCGGCCACCAGCGGCCCGTATCCGGGGGCACCCGGCGCCGAGGCGAGCCCGCCGCGGGTGCAGCCGTTGGCGGCGAGCGCGGCGAAAGCGGAGCCTGTGGCCTGAAGGAAGCGGCGACGGTTGGCGTGCATGAGCAATCCTTGCGATGGCCGGCGAATCGCGGCCCCTTGGGGGCGATGCTAGACCGGAATGACCGCCAGATGTCAGCCCTCTCGACGGTGGCGCAAGGCCGCGCTTTGTGATCAAGTGCGGCAAACCGGGAGGGAGGCGCGAATGCGCGGCAAATACCTGATACTTGGCGCTGCGACGCTGGCGCTCGTCGGCGCGACGGCGGCAAGCGCGCAGCGCGCCGCGCGCGTGGTGATCGCGGCGCAGACCCAGGGCTCGTACGACGACCGTACCGCCGAAGTGCTCGCGCAGATGACGCTCGACGAGAAGCTCACGCTGCTCAAGGGCTACTTCGGCACCGACTTCCCCGCCTCGCGCTTCGAGGCGCCGGAGGACGCACGCGCGGGCTCGGCCGGCTACGTCCCCGGCATCCCGCGCCTCGGCATTCCGCCGCAGTGGCAGGCCGATGCCGGCATCGGCGTCGCGACCCAGGGTGGGGCGCCCGAGAAGCGCGCGCGCACCGCGCTCCCCTCGGGCCTCGCGGTTGCGGCCAGTTGGGATCCCGCGATCGCCCACGCGGGCGGGGCGATGATCGGCGCCGAAGCGCGCGCCGACGGGTTCAACGTGCTGCTCGGCGGCAGCGTCAACCTGATGCGCGAGCCGCGCAACGGGCGGAACTTCGAGTACGCCGGCGAGGACCCGCTGCTCGCCGGCACGATGGCCGGCGCGGCGATCGCCGGGGTGCAGTCGAACCGCATCATCTCGACGGTCAAGCACTTCGCGGTCAACGACCAGGAAACCGACCGCGGCGCCGGCAACTCGGTGGTCGAGGAAGGCGCGATGCGGATGTCCGACCTGCTCGCGTTCCAGATCGCGATCGAGCGCGGCAGCCCGGGCTCGGTGATGTGCGCCTACAACCGGGTCAACGGCCCTTACGCCTGCGAGAACCCGTTCCTGCTGACCCAGGTGCTGCGCGAGGACTGGCACTATCCGGGCTACGTGATGTCCGACTGGGGCGCGGTGCATTCGACCGCGCCGTCGGTCGACGCCGGGCTCGACCAGGAATCGGGCTTCGGCCTGCAGCGCGCCGACTGGTTCGGCGCCGACAAGCTCAAGGCCGCGCTCGCCGCCGGCGAGATCAGCGAGGAGCAGATCGACCTCGCGGTGGGCCGCGTGCTCTCGGCGATGTTCGAGAACGGGCTGATCGACGAGCCGGTCAGCGAAGGTGGTGCGATGGACTTCGCCGCGCACCGCGCGGTCAGCCGGCAGGCGGCCGAGGCCGGCATGGTGCTGCTCAAGAACGAGAACGGCCTGCTGCCGTTTCCCGGCGCGCAGCGCATCCTCGTCGTCGGCGGCCATGCCGACAAGGGCGTGCTGTCGGGCGGCGGGTCGAGCCAGGTCTATCCCGAGGGCACCAACGCCGTGCCCGGGATCGCCCCGACCAGCTGGCCGGGGCCGGTGGTCTACTACCCCTCGTCACCGGTCGCGGAGCTCGAGAAGCTCATGCCCCAGGCAACGATCGAGTACATCGACGGCACCGACGTGGCCGCCGCGGCGCGGGCCGCGGCGGAGGCGCATGTGGTGGTGGTGTTCGCCACGCAGTGGGCCAGCGAGAGCATCGACGTGAAAGCCGCGCTCGACGGCGAGCAGGACGCGCTGATCGACGCGGTCGCGAGCGCGAACGAGAGCACCGTGGTCGTGCTCGAGACCGGCGGACCCGTGCTCATGCCGTGGGCCGGCAAGGTGCAGGCGATCCTCGCGGCGTGGTACCCGGGCCGCGCCGGCGGCGAGGCGATCGCCAACGTGCTGACCGGCCAGGTGAACCCCTCGGGCCACCTGCCGGCGACGTTCCCGGGCAGCCTCGACCAGCTGCCCCACCCGGGCGAGCCGCAAAAGGGCGACGTGAACTACACCGAAGGCGCGACGGTGGGCTACAAGTGGTTCGACCGTGAGGGCGAGGAGCCGCTGTTCGCGTTCGGCCACGGCCTCTCGTACACCGAGTTCCGGTTCGCGGACCTGTCGGTTTTGCCGAGCGGCGAGGGCCTGCGGGCCTCGGTCGAGGTGACCAACACCGGCGAGCGCAAGGGAGCCGACGTGGTGCAGGTCTATGTCGCCGGTCCCGAAGGCGCCGGCTGGGAAGCCCCGCGCCGCCTCGGCGGGTTCGCCAAGGTCGAGCTCGAGCCGGGCGAGCGCCGCCGGGTCGAGATCCCGATCGACGCGCGCCTGCTCGCGGTCTGGCGCACCGCGAACCCCGGCTGGACCCGCACCGCCGGGACCTACACCGTCAGCGCCGGCTACAGCTCGCGCGATCTCGCCGACACCGCGACCGTCGCGCTGCCGCAGAGCCACCTGCCGCCGGGGTGGCGGCCGGACTAGCGTGGCCGGGCCGCAACAGGGTTGTAACGATTTGTAACCATCCGCGACATTCCTGTACGCGGTGATACAATTCGACTTGTTCGCAAGCTAAGCTCCGGGCATGATCGAGCCTCTGGGAGAGGATGCCGCTCACGCCGAACCATCGGCGGTCCGGCCAACTGAGGGGCGGTTGCGATTAGCGCTGACGGGGATTCCGCGTCTGGGGATGGGGCACGCTACCCTTTCGCGATTCGAGCACAGATCCTGCGCGAGCGTGCGGACCTCGGCAAGCCCGGGGCCAGTGTGGGCTTCTTCATGTCCGACGACGGCGACACGCCACATAACGACGACCAAACCCCCGCAGCGCAATGGCGCGAGGCTGAAGTCGAACGCGCCATCGCCGCGGCGGAGAAGGCCGGCCTCAGCGCCTACCGGGTGGAGATCGCGCCCGACGGAACGATCGCCATCGTCGTCGGGGGCTGAGCGCCCGCCGCGCTACAAGTCGGGCAGCGCCTGCTCGGCGAAGCCCCACCCCGCGAGCGTCTTGTCCCGCGCGCGCGCGAGCAGCCGCCGCGTATCGCCGATTCCGAACGGATGCGCGTCCTTCATGCCCTCCAGCTCGCCCCACGCGATCGGCACCGCCACCGGCGCGTTCTCCCGTGCGCGCGCCGAATAGGGCAGCACCGCGGTCGCTCCGCGCTGGTTGCGCAAGTAGTCGAGGAAAATCCGCCCGGTGCGCTTGGCCTTGCTCATGTTGGCGGTGAACCGCTCGGGCTCGGCCAGCGCCAGCGCCTCGGAGAAACGCTTGGCAAAGTCCTTGTGCCGCTCCCACGAATGCCCGGTGCTGAGCGGCACCACCACGTGCACGCCCTTGCCGCCCGAGAGCAGCGCGAAGCTCGCAAGGCCGATGTCGGCCAGCCGGTCGCGGATGTCCGTCGCCGCCTGCTTGACCGCGCCGAAGTCGAGTCCGACATCGGGGTCGAGGTCGAACACCATCCTGTCGGGCGCCTCGACGTCGGCAGCCCTGCTGCCCCAGCCGTGGAACTCGATCGTGCCCATCTGCACGCACGCGAGCAGGCCCGCGGCCTCGTCGATGTAGAGATAGTCCTCGGCGTGGCCGTCCTTCTCGGTGATCGGCACGTGGTGCACGTGCTCGCCGAACGAGCCGCTGTCGTGCTTCTGGAAGAAGCACTTCTTCGCCCGACCTTGCGGGCAGCGCACGAGGCTGACCGGGCGGCCTGCTGCCCACGGCAGCATCAGCGGGGCAACGGCCGCGTAGTAATCGGCCAACTCGCCCTTGGTCTGGCCGCTTTCGGGGAAGATCACCCGCTCGCGGCTGGAGATTTTGATCGCCTCCTCCTCCTCGGGCGCTTCGATCGCTTTCTCGGGCACGACCTCCCTCGCTTTCTTGTCCGAACGCAGCCCGACGAAGCTGCCATGGCGCACGCTGCCGTCATGGGTGAACTCGCTGAACGCGATCTCGGCCACCAGCCTCGGCTCGAGCCAGGTCACCCCGCGGCTCTCGGGCCGCGCGACCGTGGCCGGCGCGGTCTCGCGCTCGAGCGGCTTCATCGCCGCGGCCAGCTCGCGCAAGGTATCGGCGTTGAATCCGGTGCCGACGTTGCCCTTGTAGACCAGCTCGCCCCCCTCAAGCTGCGCCAGCAGCAGCGAAGAGAACGGCCGCCCGCGCGCGCTCGACTTTTTCCAGCCGATCAGCACGAACTCCTGCCGCAGCGTGCACTTGACCTTGACCCAGTTGCGCGTGCGCTCGGAGCGGTAGCGGCCGTCGATCGTCTTCGAGATGATCCCTTCCTGCCCGGCCTGGCACATCGCCGCGTAGAGCTTCTCGCCCGCGCCGATCACGTGATCGGCCACGTGGATCGGCGGCGTGGCGGTGGCGAGCAGCGCCTCGAGCCGCTCCTTGCGCTCGATGTTCGGCAGGCCGGTCAGGTCCTTGCCGTCGAGCTCGAGCAGGTCGAACGCGTGGAACGACAGCTTGTCGCTGTCCTTCTGGCTGCCGTGCCCGCGCTTGAGCACGGTCTGCAGCGCCGAGAAGTCCGGGTTGCCCGCGGCATCGTAGGCGACGATCTCGCCGTCGATCAGGCACGGCGGCAGGTCGAGCGCCTTGAGATGCTCGACCAGCGGCACGAACTTGTCGCTCCAGTCGAGCCCCTTGCGCGTATGCACCCGCACCTCGGCCCCGGAGCAGGCGACCAGCGCGCGATAGCCGTCGAACTTGATCTCGTGCATCCAGCCGTTGCCCGCCGGCACCGCGTCGACCAGCGTCGCCAGCTGCGGCGGGCGGAACTTCGGCGGCTTGCCCCCACCGCGCGCCTGCGGGTTGACCCGCTTGCCGAGCGTCTTGTTGCGCTTTGCCGCCTTGGCCATGACCGCGGTGAACTTGTCGCCGCGCACCCCCTTGAGCGAATACGCACCCCCGGCATCCCCGGCGATCGCCGCCATCGAGCGCCCGGTCAGCACCGAGGTCAGGCAATGCTCGACCAGCCCGTCGCCCTCCTGCGCATGCTCGTCCTGCAGCTTCCGCAGCAGCCAGTTCTCGCGTTTCTCCCCCGGCTTGCCCTTGAGGCGGATCAGCAGCCACTCGCCCTTCATTCGCTCGCCTTCGAGCGTGAAGTGCAGGTGCCCCTTGTCGATGTCCTTCCAGCTCTTGCCCGGCACCGGCGCCCAGGTGCCCTTGTCCCACAGCATGACCGTGCCGCCGCCGTACTCGCCCGCCGGGATGATCCCCTCGAACTCGGCATAGGCCATCGGGTGGTCCTCGGTACGCACCGCCAGCCGCTTGATCTCGGGATCGGGCGACGGCCCCTTGGTCACCGCCCACGACTTGAGCACGCCGTCGGCCTCGAGCCGGAAGTCCCAGTGCAGCCGGGTCGCGTCGTGCTTCTGCACGATGAACCTGTTCCCGCCTTCGCCCGTCGCCCGCTTGCCGGCGGGTTCGGCGGTCTTCTTGAAGTCGCGCTTGCGGTTGTATTCGGCGAGCGAATCCCGACCGTCCCGAGCCTGTCGAGGGGAGCTGCTCATCGGGTGTAGTCGTCGTCGGGCCAGAAGCGCCTGGCGAGCAGTCCGAGCACGGTCAGCATCACGATCGAGATCACCGAGCCGATCGCGACCAGCGGCCATTGCCCCGCTCCGCAGGCAATGCCGATCACCGCGGTCAGGAACAGGTGCGCGGCGGTGGTCAGGTTCTTGACCTCTCCCTTGCTGAACACGATCAGGCCTGCGCCGATGATGCCGATGAAGGCTCCGGTCGCCTCGAAGATGCGCAGAAAGTCGGCGTCGCCCCCGCCCATCTGGCGATAGAGCGCGAGCATCGAGACGGTCATCATCGCCGAGGCGAAGCAGATCAGCCCATGCGTGCGCAGCCCGGCAGCGCGCCCGCGGACCTCGCGATCGAGCCCGAGCGCCAGCCCGAGCACCGCCGCCACGCCGAGCCGGGTGAGCAGGTCGTAGTCGATCCAGTGGACGAGGATCGGCGGATTGAGGTCCATCAGGCGCGCTTCCGCGCCGGCGCGGCCTTCTTCGCGGGCGCCTTCTGTGCTGCGGGCTTCTTGGCCGGCGCCTTCTTGGGCGCCGTCTCCTTGCCGCCCACGGACTTCTTCAGCGCCGCCATCAAGTCGATCACGTTCGAGCCCGAGCGCGCCTCCGGCTCCGCGACATCCTCGAGGATCTTCTTGCCCTTCGACTTGGCCTTCTTGGCGATCAGCGTCTTGAGCGCATCGACATACCGGTCGTGGAACTCGTCGGCTTCGAACGGCCCGCTGCGCTGCTCGATCAGCGTCGTCGCCAGGTCGAGCAGCGCCTTGTCGGGTTTGGTCGCCGGAATGTCCTTGAAGTACTCCTGCGCCCGCCGCACCTCGTCGGCGTAGCGCATCGTCTCGAGCACGATGCCCTTGCCGCACGGCTTCAGGGAAACCAGCGTCTCGCGCCCCCGCACCGAGATCTGCCCGATGCCGACCTTGCCTGCCGCCCGCATCGCCTCGCGCAGCACCACGAACGCTTCCTCGGCGAGATCGTCGGCCGGCACCACGTAGTACGGCTTCTCGAAGTAGAACACGTCGATCTCGCCCGCGTCGACGAACTGCACGAGGTCCAATGTGCGCCGGCTCTCGACCTTGGCAGCCTCGATCTCGTCGTCGTCGAGCAGCACGTAGTTGCCCTTCGACACCTCGTAGCCCTTGACGATCTCGTCGCGGTCGACCGGGCCGATCCCCTGGACGACCTTCTCGTAGTTGATCCGCTTGCCGCTCGGCTCGTGGATCTGGTGAAACGCGATCGCCGCCCCGCTCTTGGTCGCGGCATAGACCTCGACCGGGATCGACACGAGCGCGAGACGGATCTGGCCTTGCCAGTAGGCGCGGGCGGGCATTACGGGCGGACTCCTCCTGTTGTTTGTGCGCAGGAGTCAGCGCGCGAGGGGGCGGGGGGTTCCGCGCACCGCCTTACCTCCGGATCGGACCCACCGGGCGTTGACCCGCCGGCATTACGCCGACACGATCGCGAGGTGAGCCCGCTCCGCATCCTTGGCCGGACCGTCGCCCTGCTCTGCCTGAGCTGTTCGATCAGCGGCTCGAGCGCTCCGCCGATCTGGATTCCTGCGCCCGCGGAAGATGCGGTCGCGCCCGCGATCGAGCGGACCGGCTGGGTCACCGATGCCGCCGACATCCTGCCCGACGAGGTCGAGCAGCGCCTCACGGCCAAGCTCGCCAAGTTCGAGCGCCGGACCCTGCACCAGATGGTCGTCGTCACCGTCCCGACGCTCGCCGGCCGCGACGTGGCCGGCGTCGCGAATGATCTCGGCAACGCCTGGCACATCGGGCGCGCGGGCCACGACGACGGCATCGTGCTGCTCGTCGCGCCCAACGATCGCCGGGTGCGGATATCCACGGCGGATGGTATAATGGAACTGCTGCCGGACGAGGTGTGCCGGCGGATCATCGACGAGACGATGGTCCCGTACTTCCGCGAGGGCGACCTCGCGGGCGGCACCGAAGCGGGCGCGGACGCGATCATCGCGCATTTCGGTTGAGGCCGCGCGGGTCAGCTGCGCTCCAGCCGCACCAGCGCCTCGTCGAGCGCCTGCAGGAATCGCGACCGATCCGCCTTGGCAAACGGCGCGGGCCCGCCGATCCCCTCACCCAGTCCCGCGCGCAAGTCGGCCATGATCGCCCGCGTCGCGATCGCGCTGCCGATCGAGGCCTGGGTGAAGGGCCGCCCATTGGGCGCGATCACCACGGCCCCGGCCTTGAGGCAGCGGTCGGCAAGGAGGATGTCGGCGGTCACCACCACCGCGCGCGGATCGGCGCGCTCGGCGATCCAGTCGTCGGCGGCGTCGAACCCGCCATCGACGACCACACGCTCGACCAATGGTCCTGAGCCCAGTCGAAGGACGGGGACACGGAACGGGCTGTTGCTGACCACACTGACCGGCACCTTGCGGCGCTCGGCGACGCGGTAGATCTCCTCCTTCACCGGGCAGGCGTCGGCGTCGACGAGGATGCGGATCGCGCTCATCGCGCGCGCTTAGCGGCTGGAATCGCGCTGGCCCACCCCTAACCCCTCCCGCAAGCAGGGGGGACTCTTCCAATTCTCCCCTCCCGCTTGCGGGAGGGGTTGGGAGTGGGACAGTACCGATTTCATTGCCCCATTCCGCCGGCTCCGATAAAATGCGCCGGATGACAATCATCATGGCCGATGCCGATCTCACCGAGTTCGACTGGGTCGCGTTCGTGGCGGCGTGGATCGTGGCGCTGGGCGTGGCGGTGTTCCAGCCGCGCGCGTTCGTCGTCGTGATGATGCTGGTCCCGTTGATGGCCTGGGCCCGCCGTCGCAGGCAGCGCAGCGCCGGTACCGCGGAATAGCCGACTAACCGGCCCGCGTCCGGCGCGGGCAATTCGCGCGCAGTTGCACCGCCGGCGGCTGTCGGTCTGCGGCGCTAGAGGTGCCGCTCCACATCCATCGCCTTGTGCAGCACACGCGCGACAAGGATCGCCGCGCCATCGAACCGATAGAAGACGCGATGCTCCTTGACCGGAAGGCTGCGCAATCCACGGCGGAACTCGAACCGTGGCGTGCCCAGTTCGGGAAGCTCCGAAAGCCTGTCGAGTGTGGCGTGGACTAGCCGCAGGTAGGCCTCGGCGGCTTCGCGCCCGTGGGCGGCGATGCCGTAGTCGAGGATCGAGTCGAGATCGGCGTCGGCGGCCTCGCTCAGCTCGACGGGTATCAAGCCACGCCGTCTCGCTTGCGACGGTCGGCGATGATGTCCTCGATCGCCCGGTTGCTCACGCCCGAAGCGAACCCCTCATCGATCGCCGCCTGCAGCCGGCGTCGCGCCTCCTCGGCCTCTTGGTCGCGCCGGATCAGGTCGCGCACATAGTCGCTGGTGCTCGCGTAACGCCCTTCGGCCACGCGGGCTTCGGCCCAGCTCTTGAGCTGATCGGTGATCGAAATGTTCATTTGCGCCATGTCCGCGCTTATAGGATTCTGCGCTATGTTTGACAAACGCGAAACCTCCTTCGCACTCCCGACGCTACGCGTGCGACGAACCGCCCGCCAGCCGAGATGCCTCGGGAACGGACCCATCCCCGCGATTAGGCAATCCGCCGCACCCGTGCTAACCCCGTCCGGCTGACGTCGAATTTTGCGACGGACTTCGGTGCCAAGACCCGGCGCGGCCGCTCCGGCGACCAAGCCTCGACCTGACGACGACTTCCTTTCGATTGACGACCCCTCGCACGACCCCCAGCCGCATGGTGCGGCCGGGCACTACCGTTCTCGAAAGGAACAGTTCCATGCCGATCGGCACAGTCAAATTCTTCAACACCGACAAAGGCTACGGCTTCATCTCGCCCGAGGACGGCGGGGCCGACAGCTTCGTGCACATCACCGCGGTCCAGGCCGCCGGGATGCAGACGCTGAACAAGGACCAGCGCCTGTCGTACGAGGTCGAGCGTGGCCGCAACGGCAAGGAATCGGCGGTCAACCTGCAGCAGGCCTGACGCCACTCCACCCGGGCGCGCCACGGCGCGCCCGGACCCTTCGGTCGCACGGAGCCCGCCATGAGCCAGACCTGGGAATTCTACGACGAGCGCGCCCGGCATGCCGAAGCCGAAGCCGGCAAGGCGTTGCTCGACAATGTGCGCGAGCGCGAGATGCGTTCGGCCAAGGCCTGGCGCGAGATGGCCGACCGCGCGCGGACGATCGAGGCCGGCCGCATCAAGGCCGACGAGATCCGCGCCGAACGCCGCGCCGCCGAGCTCGAGGCCGCGCAAGCGGCGGAGCCGGTCGCCCTCTGAATCGCACAGGCCGCGCCCTTGCGGACGCGGCCCTCACGCTTCATCCGGCGCTGCTCAGCAGCTGCAGGTGCTGCACCCGCAATCGCTGCAGGCACAGTCCTTGCCGCACCGGCAGGCACGGGCGGTGGCGGTTTCGGGGTCGATCATGATCAGTCTCCTTCGTTGGGATCGCATCCGTCGAGCGGACTGACACCCGTCTAACATCCGTACCTGAGTACGGAGTCAAGCGCGTTCGCGGTAAAACCACTTTCCTACATGTTCGTGTTATGTTCTAATCGATCCATGACCGATTCGCGCCCTGGATCGACATTGCTCGTCGCGCTCTTTTTCTGGGCGATGCGTGTGGCGCGGGCGGGCGCAAGGTGGTGCTTCGCGAGCAAGCCGGCTTTTTCGCCATTGGACCCTGTCACACCTGTCAACCTTTCGCCTCGCGGCGGGTCCTCAGCCGGGCCCGAGCATGGCCTCGGGTCGCACCAGCCGGTCGTAGTCCTCGGCGCTGACGAACCCGCTGGCGAGCGCCGCCTCACGCAGCGTGGTGCCGCGCTTGTGCGCGTCCTTGGCGATCGCCGCGGCCTTGTCGTAGCCGATCGCCGGCGCCAGCGCGGTGACCAGCATCAGCGAGCGCTCGACCCCGGCGGCGATCATGTCGCGCCGCGGCTCGAGCCCGGCGAGCAGGTTGCGGGTGAAGCTGTCCGAGGCGTCGGCCAGCAGCCGCACCGACTGCAGCACGTTGTGCGCCACCACCGGGCGGTAGACATTGAGCTCGAACTGCCCCTGGCTCGCGGCGAAGGTCACCGCCGCGTGGTTGCCGAACACTTGCGCGCAGACCTGGGTCAGCGCCTCGCACTGGGTCGGGTTGACCTTGCCGGGCATGATCGACGAGCCCGGCTCGTTCTCGGGCAGCGCCAGCTCGCCGAGCCCGGCACGCGGTCCCGAGCCGAGCAGGCGAATGTCGCCGGCGATCTTGTGCAGGCTCGCCGCCAGCGTGTTGAGCGCCCCGTGCGCGAACAGCAGCGCGTCCTGCGCCGCGAGCGCCTCGAACTTGTTCGGCGCGGTGACGAACGGCAGGCCGGTGGCCGCGGCGATCTCGGCCGCGATCGCCTCGGCGAACCCGGCGGGCGCGTTGAGCCCGGTGCCGACCGCGGTCCCGCCTTGCGCGAGCTCGTAGAGCCCCGTCAGCGTCGCCTCGATCCGGGCGATCCCCGCGCGCACCTGCCGCGCCCAGCCGGACACCTCCTGCCCGAGCGTCAGCGGCGTCGCGTCCTGCGTGTGCGTGCGGCCGATCTTGACGATCCCGCTCCACGCCTCGGCCTTGGCTTCCAGTTGCTCCGCCATCCGCGCGAGCGACGGCAGCAGCTCGCCCGCGATCGCCAGCACCGCGGCGACGTGGATCGCAGTCGGGATCGTGTCGTTCGACGACTGGCTCAGGTTGACGTGGTCGTTCGGGTGCACCGGCGCCTTGCTGCCGACCTCGCCGCCGAGCAGCGCGATCGCCCGGTTGGCGATCACCTCGTTGGCGTTCATGTTGCTCTGGGTGCCCGAGCCGGTCTGCCATACGACCAGCGGGAAATGCTCGTCGAGCCGGCCCTCGGCCACCTCCTCGGCAGCCCTGCCGATCGCCTCGGCGAGCCGCGGCTCGAGCAGCCCGAAGCGCGCATTGACCCGCGCCGCCGCGCGCTTGACGATCCCCAGCGCATGCACCACCGGCAGTGGCATCCGCTCGCCGCCGATGCGGAAGTTCTCGAGGCTGCGCTGCGTCTGCGCGCCCCACAGCTTGTCGGCGGGGACTTCGATCGGGCCGAAGGTGTCGCTCTCGATACGCGTCCCGGTCATGTTCGTCGCATAGCCAGTTCCGGCATCGGGCGCGAGGTCCTTGCTCGTCGTGGCTCGCGCGCACGGGATTATCCTGCCCGAACCGCTTTCCGGCCGGTGCCACGCCGGGTTTGCCGTGCCTTTGCCGATTCCGAGATCGAACCGCCGGACGACCGAAGAAGGGCGATCGCCAGCGCGCGGGCCTGCCACCATCAACGAGATGGTGCCCGGAGTCTGCCAGATGCCATAATCCCGTCGTGCCGATCGGTCTGACGAATCGAGAAATCAGTCGCTACCTGTTGTATTTGGAACCCTTGGTTTTCGGCACGAGGTAGCTTAAGCGTCCCTGTCGCCCGCCGGAGGTACTATCAGCGCCGTCGACGTTAGGGCAATTCATAATATTTCATAATTTTTCCATTGCTTCCGGCCCTCCTCCGACTTGACGTCCGCATTTTGCCTTGCGACCGTGACATGGGGTCGAGGCGGGGGGTCGCTTGGACCGTGGCGTGATACGGACGTCTTCGGGCGTCCGAGCGTTTCGGAGGTCGCGGCACTCATGCAATCTGGCATTCTCGGTGCGTCGCACCTCGGCGGCGGCGTCGCCCATGTCCTGATCGATGCGCAGCTCCCGCCCACGCATGCGAGGGAGTACCTGCGATGAAGCGAATCCTCTTCAGGGCGAACGATGGCACCGGCGGCCCCGCCCTCTGGGTCACCGACGGCACGCTTGCCGGCACGCAGCTCGTTCTGGACCTCCGCGCGGGCAACGACGATGCTTCGGTGTCCGGCTTCTTCGCGTTCCGCAACAAGGTGCTGTTCACCTACGACGACGGTGCCCACGGCTCGGAGTTGTGGACCACCGACGGCACCGCCGCCGGCACCTCGCTGCTATATGACATCGCGCCCGGCCTCGCGAACTCGGCGGCGAGCCGATTCACGATCTTCGGCGACAAGGTTATCTTCGTGGCGAGCGACGCCACTGCCAATGCGGAATTGTGGGTCACCGACGGATCGTCGGCGGGCACTTACCCGCTGAAGGACATGCTCACCGGCGGGTCGTCCAACCCGGCCAACTTCGTCGTGCTCGGCGACAAGCTGCTGTTCTCGGCGAACGGGGACGGCGTGGGGACGGAGCTCTGGGTCTCGGATGGCACCGCCGCCGGGACTCGGGTGCTGGCGGACATCGCCGCCGGCGCCGTCTCTTCGAACGCTGGCGCCCTCGTCAGGATCGGCGCCAAAGTCCTGTTCACCGCCAATGACGGGACAAACGGCACAGAGCTGTGGATCACCGACGGCACGGCTGCCGGCACGCAGCTACTGAAGGAGCTGAATGTCGGCGCCGGTTCAGTGTCATCCTTTGGCTCGACCTCGCTGAGGGCGTTCGGCGACAAGTACGTGTTCACGGTCAACAACGGCACGTCCGGTACTGAACCGTGGATCACCGACGGCACCGCGGCCGGCACGTTCATGCTCGCTGACATCGCGCCGGGAACAACGAATTCGAATCCGGGCGCCTACACTGTTCTCGGCAGCAAGCTCATCTTCTCGGCGTCGGACCCGACGAACGGTCAGGAACTCTGGATCACCGACGGGACCGCGGCCGGCACCTCGCTGCTCAAGGACATCCGCACCGGCAGCACCGGGTCTTTCCCATCGAGCTTCACCCTCGCGGGATCGAAGGCATTTTTTGTCGCGAACACCGGGATCGGCAGCGAGCTGTGGATCACGGACGGGACGACCGCCGGCACAGTGCTGGTGAAAGACATTCGCGCAGGCACGGGCTCATCCTCGCCCACCGGACTCACCGTCCTCGGCAGCAAAGTCGTCTTCGCGGCCAACGGCTTCGACGTCGGCGGGGGGATCGAGCTGTGGATTTCCGACGGTACGACGGCCGGGACCGTCCTGCTCAAGGATATTGCAACGTCCAACCATTCCAGCCCGTCCAATTTCCAGCTCATGGACGGCAAGATCGTATTCACGGCCTACGACGAAACCAACGGCACCGAACTGTGGTCCACGGACGGCACGACCGCCGGCACCCAGATCGTCAATATTCCGGATACCCGTACGATCGGCAGCGGGGCAGGAACCTTCTCCGTCCTGGGCAGCAAGGTGATCTTCTCCGCGAACGATTCGACGAACGGAATCGAGCTCTGGGCATCCGACGGAACCGCGGCGGGGACGGCGCTGCTGAAGAACATCAACCCCGGCAGCGAGCACGCGCTCCACAACACCTACGGCTTCACGCAGCTCGGAAGCCGGCTGATCTTTTCGGCGTTCACTGCCGCCAACGGCCAGGAAGTATGGGCGACCGACGGGACCGCTGCCGGGACGGTCCTGCTCAAGGATGCGGTCACCAGCCCCTCCGCCGCCTACGGCTCGAACCCGGACATCCTCGGCGTGGTCGGATCGCGAGTGGTGTTCTCGACGCGTGACGACGTTGATTACATTTACAATCTGTGGGCAACGAATGGCACCGCGGCCGGAACGGTGCTGATCAAGAGCGGCGCCAGTGGCGCGTATCTGACGCCGTTTGGAACCAAGGCGCTCTTCCAGGCCAACGATGCCACCAACGGCTCCGAACTGTGGGTTACGGACGGAACGGCTGCCGGGACCGTGCTGCTGAAGAATCTCGAGGCGGGCATTGATTCTTCGTATCCGAATTCGTTCAGGGTTCTGGGCACCAAGGCAATCTTCACCGCAACGACGGTAGCGAACGGTCGTGAGCTTTGGGTGACCGACGGAACGGCGGCCGGGACCGTTCTGCTGAAGGACATCAATCCCGGGGCTGGCTCGAGCCTGAGCGAGCCCACCTCTGGCCGCGTGGTCGGCGGGAAATACTATTTCGCGGCGAACGATGGCGTCAACGGCCTCGAGCTGTGGGTCACCGACGGGACGAGCGCGGGGACCGTGCTCGTGAAGGACATCAAGGCCGGGGTGAACGGGTCCGGGCCGGATTACTTCACCGCCTGGGGCAGCAAGTTGGTTTTCCTCGCCCAAACGGCGGGGGAAGGGCAGGAGCTGTGGATTTCCGACGGGACTGCCGCGGGAACGTTCATGCTCGCCGACATCGCGCCGGGAACAGCGAATTCGAATGCAAACGGCTTCACTGTTTTCGGGTCGAAATTGCTCTTCACGGCCAACGGACCGGAAGGTTACGAGCTCTGGAACACGGACGGCACCGCAGCCGGAACGACGCTACTCGCTGACATCGAGCCCGGCACCGCGAGCAGCAATCCCGGCTGGTTCACTGCGCTGGGCAGCAAGCTTATTTTTTCTGCAAGAACCGTAGCAAACGGGCAAGAGCTTTGGGTCACCGACGGGACTGCCGCCGGCACGACTCTGCTCAAGGACATCAACCCGGGCACCCACGACTCGAGTCCGACCAACTTCACCCTGTTCGGCAGCAAACTGGTCTTCAGCGCCGACGACGGTGTGAAGGGCACGGAAATGTGGGTCACCGACGGCACTGCTGCCGGCACGATGCTGCTCAAGGACGTCAACACGGTGAGCCCAGGGGCTTCGCCGTCGTCCCTGTTCAGCTTTTCGATCACCAATACCGCCCCGGCCGGCCTCGACGCGACGATCACCGTGATCGAGGACCAGCGCTACACCCTCACCCTGCGCGACTTCTTCTACGCGGATGCGGAGGGACATGCTCTGTCTCGCGTTCAGATCGTGACAGCGCCCTCGCAGGGCAGCTTGCTGCTCGACACGGGACCCGGCGGCTTGGTCGCGGTAGCGACCGGTCAGTGGCTCGAGGCGAGCGACATCGCCAACGGCAGGCTGACGTTTCAGGGCGCTCCCGGGCAGTCCGGCGTGGCTTATGCCAGCTTCACCTTCCGCATTCTGGACGCGGGCGGCACGGCCAATGGCGGGGCGGACACCGATCTGACGGCAAACACCGTGACGATCAACGTTACTCCCAATCGTCCGCCGGTCCTCGACAACCCGATCGTCGATCACATCACCGCCGAGGACGCCCCGTTCACCTACACCCTGCGGTCCGACACTTTCTCCGACCCGGATGGCGATGCTCTCGCCTACAGCGCGACGCTGGCCAGCGGCGATCCGCTGCCGGGCTGGCTCGCCTTCAATGCCGGTACGCGCACCTTCTCCGGCAGCCCCCCGCAGGATCATAGCGCAGCCTATTCGATCCGCGTCACGGCGTCGGACGGGACCGAGAGCGTGTCCGACGATTTCGACCTGACCATCTATCCACTCGACGACGCTCCGGCGCACAGCCTGCCCCCGACGATCTTCACGTCCGAGGAAACCCCCGTCGTGATGAACAACGGGGTGGCCGTCGACCCGCCGCCGGCGTGGATCGCCGACGCCGACAGCGCGACGATCACCACCACGCTGTCGGCGATCGACGGGACCTTCACCTCCACCGGTTGGGGCGGCGCGCTGGTGACCGGCTCGGGGAGCAATCAGGTCACGATCACCGGCTCGCCCGACGAGGTGAATCGCACGGTCTATTTCATGACCAGCTATCAGCCCGCGCTCAACGTCACGGGCAGCCGCACGCTCACCGTCGAGACGACCGACGGCACGAACACGACCAGCGGCACGATCACCGTCAGCATCAGCCCGACGATCGACACGCCCGAGGGCCTCGACGTCACCCGCTCGGCAACCGAGGATACGCCGTACATCCTCCAGGCGTCCGACTTCGGGTTCAGCGACCCCGACGGCGACAGCCTGGCGGCGATCCAGATCGCCAGCGCGCCGCTGCACGGCCGCCTCGTCGACATCGGCGGTTATGGCGTGGACATCACCGGCGACGGCGATCCCGAGTTCGACGCGCCGGAGCGCGATCTGGACGCGGGCGACTACATCGATCTTTCTCTGCTGGCATCCGGCTACTACCGCTATATACCAGCTGCGAACGCGTTCGGCGTGGGGACGGACAGCTTCACGTATCAGGTGGTGGACGACGGGGCCGCACCGTTCACCTCCGGGACCGTCGATCCCACGCCGAACACCATGACGTTCGACATCGCGGGGGTAAACGACGTGCCGACACTTGCCGATTTCGCGACCGTGCTCACCGTGATCGAGGGCGACGGACCGACGCCGCTCGACGCCGAGGTCACCTTCACCGACCCGGAGGACAACTTCGACAACGGCACGCTCGTCGTCTCCGGCGTGCTCGTCGAAGAGCAGGTGGCGATCGCCGACGCGGGCCCCGGTCCGGGCCAGATCGGGCTGTCAGGCAGCGACATAACCTACGGTGGGCTCACGATCGGCAGCTTCACGGGCGGCATCGGCGTCGACCTGGCGGTGACCTTCAACGCCAACGCGACGGCCGAGGCGATCGAGGCGCTGATCGCCAGCCTCACCTACTTCAACAGCAGCGACGCCCCGACCGCGAGCCGCACGCTCACCGTCACCGTGACCGACGCGGCGAGCGACCAGACCTCGCAGAACATCGACGTCACGGTCATGCCGCTCAACGACGCGCCGTCCTTTACCTCCTCGAGCCCCGAGCCGAGCTACACCGAGGGCGATCCCTACGTGGCGGTCGCGCCCGACGTCACGGTGAGCGACCCCGATAGTGCCGACTTCGACGGTGGCAGCTTTACGATTGCGCTCACCAGCGGCGGCCACCCGGGCGACGTGGTCGGTCTCGCCATCGCCACCACGCCGGGTGCGGGCCTCTATGTCCAGGGCACCGATCTGTACCACGACGGCGTCCTGATTGGCGCGTTTACCGCAGTCACCGCCGACAGCGTCACGATCACGCTCAACGCAGCTGCCACCGCCGCGATGATCGAGGAACTGACCGAGGCGGTGGTGTTCACCAGCAGTTCGGAGGATCCGACCGACATCGACCGCGTGATCACCTTCACCTTCACCGACGGCGACGGCGGCTCGACCGACTTGGTGCGCACGATCGGGGTGACGTCGGTCAATGATGCACCGGTCGTCAGCATCCCCGGCGTGCAGACCACGGCCGAGGACACCACGCTCGTGTTCAGCGCCGCCAACGGCAACGCGATCACGGTCGCCGACGACGGCTCGACGGTCACCCTGGATCTGTCGAGCCAGTCGCTCAACCTCGTTCCTCGCGGCACCATCACGCTTGCTGGCACCACGGGCATAACGTTCATCTCGGGCGCCGACGGTACCGGCGCGATGCAGATCAGCGGTACCCCGGCCGACATCAACGCCGCACTCGACGGGCTCACCTACACGCCGCGCGCCGATCTGCATGACGACATCTCGGTCGGATCGGACCTGCTGCGCGTGGCAGTGAACGACACCGGCACGCCGTCGCTCATCGACGTCGAATATGTGACGATCGAGGTCACCGCGGCCGAGGACACCACGCCCGGCACGCTGACGATCGACGAGGACAGCGGGCCTAACGTCATCGACGTGCTCGCCAACACCAGCTTCGAAGACCCGGCGCGCTTCCTGCAGACCGTCAGCGCCGACTATGGCCGGATCGACATCGACGACAATGGCACGGCCGATCCGGACGACGACACGATCGTCTACACGCCTGACACCGACTTCAACGGCACCGACGTGATCCATTATTACGTCTTCGCCGGGGAATTCCAGGAGGAAGGCACGATCACCGTCACGGTGAACAGCATCAACGACGCGCCGGTGTTCGGCCGGACGGCGTTCGACATGCGGATCGTATCGGTCAGCGATGCCGGCGAGAGCGCCAACCAGAACGTCTACGACGTCAGCTTCTCGGCCGACGGCCGCTATGTCGTGTTCGCCAGCGCGGCGGACAATCTCGTAGCCGGCGACGCCAACGGCAGCATGGACGTGTTCGTCCGCGACCTGCTTGACGGCACCACCACGCGCTATTCGACCAGCACCAGCGGGGTCGAGGGCAACAACGACAGCTACCAGCCGACGCTGTCCCCCGACGGGACCCTGCTGGTATTCTCGAGCACATCGAGCGACCTCGTCGCCGACGACACCAACAATGCCGACGACCTGTTCCTGAAGGACCTCGGCACCGGCGTGACCACGCGGGTGGTCGCGGAAAACGGCGACGAGCCGGATTCGAGCAGCCCGCAAGCCAGCTTCTCGCCCGACGGGACCAAGCTTCTGTTCGTGAGCAGCGCGTCCAACCTGGTCGCGGGCGACACCAACGGCGTCGACGACGTGTTCGTGCTGACGATCGCCACGGGCGAGATCGAGCGCGTCTCGACCGATTCCGCAGGCGCCGAGTCCAACGGCGGCGCTACCGAGGCGGTGTGGTCGCCCGACGGAACGAGCATCGCCTTCTCGAGCGATGCCGACAATCTCGTCGCCGGCGACACCAACGGCAGCGAAGACGTGTTCGTCAAGGATCTGGCCACCGGCGTGGTCACGCGCGTCTCGACCGACGAGACCGGCGCCGAAGCGGACGACAACAGCAGCTCGCCGGTCTTCTCGCCCGATGGCTCGAGCATCGCGTTCGTCAGCCGCGCGACCAACCTGCTCGCAGCCGGCGTGGACACCAACGACTCGCGCGACATCTATCTCAAGGACCTGACGACCGGTGAAATCCGCCGCGTGTCCGTCGACGGCACCGGTGCCGAGCTCGACAACGACAGCCACAGCCCGGCCTTCTCCCCCGACGGGACGCACGTCGCGTTCGTCAGCCAGGCCACCAATGCAGTGCCGGGCGACATCGACAACCAGGACGACCTGTTCGTGGTGGACTTGTCCGACGGCAGCATCGTGCTCGTCGGCGATCCGGCCACGAGCGACGATTTCGACGGCGAGGTCCGCCGGGGGGTGTTCTCGCCCGACGGTAGCCAGATCCTCTTCACCAGCGAAGACGGCGGGCTCGCGACGCCCGATACCACCGGGAAGCTCCGCGCCCTGCTTGCCACGCTCGAGCCGCAGAACGCCGTGTTCGTGGAAAACGGGCCGTCGGTACAAGTGGTGCCGCTCGTCTCGCTCACCGACGACGGCGACAACTACGGCGGTGGCACGCTGACGATCGCGATCACGGCAGGCGGCGCATTCGACGACGAGCTGACGCTAGACGTTCCGTCAAGCTCCACCGGCGTGGGGCTGGAGCGGAACGGCACCGATTTCTCTTTCGACGGCGTGCTGATCGGCTGGCTCGGCGGCTCTCCCACCAGCCTCGAGTTCACGCTTACGGCCGATGCAACCGATACGGCGGTGGCGAAGCTGGCCGAAGCGGTGCGCTTCGCGAACACCGGCGAGAGCCCGACATCGGCCTCCCGCACCGTCACCTTCACGCTGGTCGACGGCAGCGGTGACGATAACGGCGGCAGCGACACCGGCGCGTTCGAGGCGACGGTCGAGGTGACCGAGGTCAACGACGCGCCCGACCTCGATCTCGAGTTCGCAGTCCCTGGGGACGATACCGCGGTGACCTATACCGCGGGGGATCCACCCACCTATCTCGCCTACAACGCCGAGATCTCCGACGACAATATGAGCTGGAACGGCGCCAGCCTGACCGTGACGATCGCCGGTGCCACGGCCGACGACCAGCTCAGCATCGAAAGCCCCGGCGACGCGGTCACCGGCCTATGGATCGATGGCAACGACATCTATTATGATGGCGCTCTCGTCGGCACCTTCACCGGCGGCGACGACGGAAATCCGCTTGCCGTCACTTTCAACGCGCTGGCCTGTGAATGCGCGGTGACGGAAGTAACCTACCGCATCCTCTACGAGAACAGTGGAACCATCACCGGCGCCTCGTCGCGCGACGTGACCTTTCTCTACGACGACGGCCAGGGAGGCAGCGACAGCGCCGTCTCCGCACTGACGCTCGCGCCTGGCG
>DATDLP010000019.1:0-2705 GCA_036519255.1 Croceibacterium sp. | reverse complement strand
TGCTGTGGGACGAGCGCTGGTCGACCGCGAGCGCCGAGCGGGCGATGATCGACCAGGACCTGAGTCGGGCGAAACGGGCGGAGCGGATCGACAGCCATGCCGCGGCGGTGATCCTGCAGGCGGCGATCGACCGGCTGGCGGGAGGTTTCCTCTGATGCCGATCGACGTCTTGGACGAAGTGGTCGGCGCGGCGCTCGATGCCGCCGGCAGCGCAATAGCGGAAGCCGCCGCGCCGAAGCGGGGCCGCTTCCGGCGTGTCGTGTACTGGTCGATCGTGCTGCTCGTCGGTGCCTTCGTGATCGGCATCGCCGCGCTTTTCCTAAGCTGAGTCGAGCTGCGCGCGCCTGCGCTTCGCCTCCAACTCGACAAGCCGGCAGCCGGAACGTTCCGCGTTCCGCCACAGCGCATCGCGGTGCTCCGTATCGAGCGTTCCGGCCTGGGCCTCCAACGCCGCGAGCCGCATGCGGTCGCTCGGGTGCGTGCGCGCGAAGCGCTCGGCGAGATCGAGCGCTTCCTCGCCGCCCAGCCCCACCGCGATGCGCAGGAACACCTCGCTTGCGCCGGGGCCGAGCACGCCGGCGATCGCGTTGCGCCCGACGTCGAACCGGTACTGGTCGAGCCAGCCCTGCGCGCCGCCCGCGTGCATCACGTTGAGCGAGACCGACAGCGCATCGGGCGGAAGCTGCGAATGAACGTCGCGGTGGGCGCGGTAGTGCAAGAGCTTGCCTGCCTCGAGCCGCGAGCGTTCGGCGAAACGCAGCCCGGCCAGCTCACCCACCGCGCCTGCCACGGCTTCGAACTCGTACTCCCAGTAGTCCGACCAGTAGCCCGGGCCGAAGTAGCCGAACGTGAGGAAATCGAAGTTGTGGTCGTGCGGCAGGCCGTAGGCGAACGGGCCCTCGCCGCTGGCGCGCACCATGTGCTCGTCGCGCGAGGGCCAGATGTTGGCGCGCAGGTAGAACTCCCCGCCGACCGGCGAGAGCATGATAACCTGCGGACCGTAGGCGGTGGCGACATCCTCGCTGCGGTGCCGGCCCTTGAGCTCGGCGAGCAGCAGATCGGCGAGGAAGTCGCGATTCTGCCCGAGCCGGCGCAGCCAGCCGGCAGCGTGGAGCAGGCTGTCTTCCGCGAGCGGATCGAAGCCGTGGGCATCGAGCGCGGCGATGCAATCGCCGAGCTCGCACGCGCCCGCATCGACCGTGTCGGGATAGATCACGCGCGGCACGGGGCGGCATCCAGCGCGGCCAGCTGCGGGTGTGCGCCGAGCAGTTGCAGGCGCAGGCTCTCGGCCGGTTCTGCCAGCGGATCGTCCGCCGCGCCGGCGATTTCGCACAGCGCCGCGAAACCGGCCGCTGCTTCGAGCGCGAGGCATTCGCGCAACGCCTGCCAGCGCAACGACGGGTCGCCGGGTTCACGCGCGATCGTCGTCATCGTCGCCGCAGCTTCCGCACGGCCCATCCGCCCGAGCAGCGCGAGCATCGCCTCGTGGCGGCTCGTGCGGATATCGCCGGCGGACTGGTGGCGCAGCGCTCCGTCGGCGAGCGCGTACTCGCACGTCGGGCCGGGGACGGCCGCGTGGCGGTGGAGACGCAGCGAGACGAGGCGTCGTTCGACTTGCAAGACCTGCAAGGCCTCGCGGGTCAGGTCGAGCGTCAGGCGGGTGCCCTCTTGCAGCGCGATCGGCCTCTCTCCGAAGGGGCCGGAAAGCACCCCGCGATGCACGATCCGCCCTTCTGCCGCGCCGGACAGCACTGCCTCGTGGCGCTCGGCGTCCGACAGCCCCACGCCGTCGAAGCTCCACGAGCCCGGTTCGCGCGCGTGGAGCACCAGCTGCGCGCGCCCGGCCCGGGCAAGGAGCAGGGTCGAGGCGCCACGCTCGAAGCCATGACGAAGCGGCGGATGGCCAAACGGCTCCCGCGTCATGACACCGCAGAAGCACCGGACAAGCACGGCAACCAGCCGCGGTGCCGAACCGCCGTCGGTGAAGACGGCGCCAAGCGCCGGACACGCGGCGAGCGAGGCACCGGCGCCGAAGCGCTCCAGCTCGGCCAGCACGCGCACAGCCTCGGGTGCCGCGCGCCAGCCGTCGCAGGCCGCAACCATCGCCGCCTGGGCCCGGCGCTGCGGCAACCGATCGCGCCGGAGCGCAGCGATCGCGGGATCGATCCGCAACGCCGGACGACCCTCAGATCAGGCCGCCCGGAGGTTGCGCCTCGTAGATAAAGGTGGCGAGAAGCACGATCGAGTCGTCGTGGCCGGGATTGCGCCCTCCGGCGAACGTGCCGAACATGCCGGTGAGTATGGAGAGGTCGGGCAAAGCCGACAGGTCGAGCTTGAACAGGTTCATCGCGTTGCCTCCGCATTGGCGCGAGGCAGGCCGCCTCGCGCCGCGACAATCGCGCGGAGCGCCGCTTAGGCGAAGTTAAACGGTTGTAATACCCGAGAACCTTGAGTCCGGGCGGCTCAGCCGCGGCGCAGCACCAGCACCACGCCCTGGGGCTGCGCGCCGTCGTGCGGCCAGGCCAGCCGCACCGCATCGGCGCGCGCGCGGTCGAGGATCGCCGGCGCGATGCCCGGCTCGACGAGCAGGCAGTCGGCCACCCCGAGCAGCCGCGCCTGGCGCAGCGTGAGGTCGTCGGGATCGTCGCTGGCGATGGCCAGCGTGACCGGCGCGGCGGCTTCGGCCTCTCCGCCCGCATCGAGCC
>DATDLP010000018.1:0-7401 GCA_036519255.1 Croceibacterium sp. | reverse complement strand
GCCGCTGTTCGAGGATCGCCTGGCGACCCTGTTCGACCATCTCGGTGACGACGATCTCGTGGTGATCGAATCGACCGCGGTCGCCGCGGGCGAGGAGCGGCTCGCCGATGTCGAGGATTACCACCGCCAACGCCGCGAAACCGCCGGGCAGGCCGCCGGCAGCTACCGGCCGCTCGAGCCAGGCGCGCTCTACCTGTCGCGCGACGAGTTCGCCGCCGCGCTCGACCAGTGCCCGGTACACCGCGCGTCGATCTTCGCCGAGCCCGAGAGCGCCAAGGCCACCGACTTCGGCTTCCGCTCGGCGCGCGACTTTGCGCCCGAGCGCTCGCGCGGCGACAATGTCTACGAGGCCGCCGCGGCGCACTTCAAGCTGCTCGGCCACGGCGGCAAACGGCCGCTGTTCGCCGCTTACAGCGAGGGTTCACGCAGCCGCATCGCCTCGATCCTCGCCGAGGCCGGCACCACGCTGAAGAGCGCGGAAACCTGGCAGGAAGCGCTGGGCCTGTCGGCCAAGGGCGCGCCGGTGGCGATGGTGCTGCCGCTCGACACCGGCTTCGCCAACGACGAGCTCGAGCTGGTCACCGAGCAGGACCTGCTCGGTGATCGCCTCGTCCGCCGGCGCAAGCGGCGCAAGGATTCCGACGCGTTCCTTGCCGAGCTCTCGGCACTCAACCGCGGCGACCTGGTGGTCCACCTCGATCACGGCATCGGCAAGTACCTCGGGCTCGAACCGATCACGGTCGGCCAGAGCCAGCACGACTGCGTGAGGCTCGAGTACGCCGGGGGCGACAAGCTATTCATCCCGGTGGAGAATATCGACGTCCTCTCCCGCTACGGCAGCGGCGAGGACGGCGCGGTGCTCGACAAGCTCGGCGGCGAAGGCTGGCAGCGGCGCAAGGCGCGGCTCAAGGAGCGCATCCGCCAGATCGCCAACGAACTGCTGCGCACCGCCGCCGCGCGTGCGCTGCGCAAGGCTCCGGTCCTGGAACGCGAGGAAGCAAGCTGGCTGCAGTTCGTCGACCGCTTCCCGTGGGACGAGACCGACGATCAGGAGCGGGCGATCGAGGACGTGCTGGGCGATCTGGCGGACGGCAAGCCGATGGACCGCTTGGTGTGCGGCGACGTCGGATTCGGCAAGACCGAGGTCGCCCTGCGCGCGGCGTTCGTCGCAGCGATGAACGGGCAGCAGGTTGCGGTCGTCGCGCCGACCACGCTGCTCGCGCGCCAGCACTTCCAAGGCTTCAGCGAGCGCTTTGCCGGATTCCCCCTGAGGGTCGGCCGCCTCTCGCGCCTTGTCCCCGCCGCCGAGATGAAGGCGACGCGCGACGCGCTCGAGGACGGGACGATGGACGTCGTCGTCGGTACCCACGCGATCCTGTCGAAGACCACGAAGTTCAAGCGGCTCGGTCTCGTGATCGTCGACGAGGAACAGCGCTTTGGCGTGACCCACAAGGAAGCGCTCAAGCAGCTGCGCGCCGACGTCCACGTGCTCACGCTGACCGCCACGCCGATCCCGCGCACGCTGCAGATGGCCATGTCGGGCCTGCGCGAGCTCTCGACCATCCAGACCCCGCCAGTCGACCGCCTTGCGGTGCGCACCTACGTGATGGAATGGGACGACATGGTGATGCGCGAGGCGCTGCTGCGCGAGCACCATCGCGGCGGGCAGAGCTTCATCGTCGTCCCGCGCATCGCCGACATGCCCGAAGTCGAGGACTGGCTGCACAAGTACGTGCCCGAGATTCGCTTCGTCTCCGCGCACGGCCAGATGAGCCCGACCGACGTGGAGGAGCGAATGAGCGCGTTCTACGAGAAGAAGTACGAAGTGCTGCTCTCGACCACGATCGTCGAATCAGGCCTCGACATCCCGAGCGCCAACACCATCGTGATCCACCGCGCCGACCGCTTCGGCCTCGCCCAGCTCTACCAGCTGCGCGGCCGCGTCGGCCGCGCCAAGCTGCGCGCCTATGCTTACCTGACCACGCCGAAAGACCGGGTAATGGGCGAAGTGGCCGAGAAGCGGCTCAAGGTGCTGGGCGACCTCGATTCGCTCGGCGCGGGGTTCCAGCTCGCGAGCCACGACCTCGACATCCGCGGCGCCGGCAACCTGCTCGGCGACGAGCAGTCGGGCCATATCCGCGAGGTCGGCTTCGAGCTCTACCAGTCGATGCTCGAGGACGCGATCCTCGCCGCCAAAGCCGGCGAGCTGGGAGTCGAGCGCGAGCGCGAGGGGCTCAGCCCGCAGATCACGGTCGACGCGCCGATCATGATTCCCGAGGACTACGTGCCCGATCTCGCTGTGCGCATGGCGCTCTACCGCCGGCTCAACGATGCCAAGGACAAGGCCGAGATCGAAAGCATGGCGGCCGAGATGATCGACCGTTTCGGATCGCTGCCGCCGGCGACCGCCAACCTCGTCAAGCTGATCGAGATCAAGCACCAGGCGATCGCCGCGTGCATTTCCAAGATCGACGTCGGCGCGCGCGGCACGCTGGTGAGCTTCCACCAGGACAAGTTCCCCGATCCCGCCGGGCTGATCGCCTATGTCGAGCGGCTGCAAGGCACGGCCAAGCTGCGGCCCGACATGAAGCTGGTCATCAACCGCGCGTGGGGCGATCCGCAGGCGCGGCTCAACGGGTTGGTCCAGTTGACCAAGGGACTGAGCGCAATCGTGCGCAAGGCGGAGAAGCGCGAGAAGGCCGCAGCCTAGCGGTCGACGCGCACAAACAAGAAAGGCCCCGCCGACGGCGGGGCCTTTCAAAATGCCTGTCGAGGCGAGAAGCCTACGGGCTCGACGGCTCGTCGTCCTCGGTGAGCTCGATGATGCCCCAGATGACCAGACCGAGACCGATGGCCGCCAGGATCCACGCGGTGGTGCCGACGAGTTCCTCGGATTCGCCGGTGACCGCAGCGGTACGCGGAGCAGCCTGCGGGGCAGCCTGCGCTGCGACCGGCACGGCAGTCAAAGCCAACGCTGAAACAGCTGTGATTGCACTTCGGAGCATCTTCTTCCCTTCCCATTCGCTGAATCGTGCGAAATCGAGGCTCTTATTTCTCCGCCGACGCCCGCGTGTCAACTGGCAACTACTCGAATTACCGCCAAAATTGTTCTGCTGGTCCTGTGGAGCTGTCAGAGGAACGTCAGCTTGGCAAACTCGATCGGGTCCATGGGTTTTGCGCCAAGAAAGCCCTGCCAGCTCGAGCAGCCTTCGCGCGCGATCGCCGCGCGTTGCGCTTCGCGTTCGATTCCTTCGGCAACCACCTCGAGCCCCAGCGCATGCGCCATGGCGAGTATGCCGCGGAGCACCGCCAGATCGCGCGGATCGCTGTCGATCCCCTCGGCCATGCTGCGGTCGAGCTTCAGATAATGCAGCGGCAAGCGCTTGAGATAGCCGAAGTTGCAGAAGCCCGCGCCGAAGTCGTCGAGCGCGATGCGAATGCCGAGACTGGCGAGTTGCCGCAACTGCTCGGCCGAGCGATCGAGATCGGCGACAAGCACCTGCTCCGTAATCTCGAGCGTGAGCCGCTCCGCGGGGAAGCAGGCCCTGCCGACCGTCACCGCAACCTGCTCGGGAAATTCCTCCTCCGCGAGATCTGCTGCGGTGATGTTGAGCGACAGACGGAGCGGCCGCCCCCATCCCGCGGCGTGCCCCAGCGCAGTGCGCGCCACGTGGCGCCAGAGGTGCCGCGCCAGCCCTGCTCGCTCGGCGCTTTCGAACAGCGCCGCACCGTCGATCAGCACGTGCTCGGGATGCCGCCAGCGCGCCAGCGCCTCGGCACCGAGCAGCCTGCCGTCGGAGGCGGCGAATTGCGGCTGGAACAGAATTTCGATCTCGCCGCGACCCAGCGCCTCGTACAGCCGCGCGGCCTCGGGGGTCCGCGAGTCCGCGCGCCGTTCGCGCCAGATCCGCCGGTCCAGCTCGAGATCTATCCTCTCCATGTTGCTTCCTTGGCGGATCGGATGGCTTCCGTCGCGGACAATGCACGGCGCGTTGCAATTCGGGACGGCGCTCCATAGGACTGCGCGCGATGACCGCCGGGACTACCGAATTCCGCGCGCTGGCGCTGTTGGCTTCTCCGACCGAACGCGCGCAGGAAGTCGCCTCGGCGCTGCGCGAGTGCCACGAGTGGGTATCGCTCGACCAGGCCGAGGCCGCGGTGGTGCTCGGCGGCGACGGCTTCATGCTCGAGGCAATGCACCGGATGATCGATGCCGGGCGGACGGTGCCGGTGTACGGGCTCAACCTCGGCACGGTCGGCTTCCTGATGAACCGCTACACCAAGGGTTGCCGGGTGATCGAGCGCATCGCCAAGGCGCGGCGGATCGCGGTCTCGCCGCTCAAGATGGACGCGGTGACGCAAGCGGGGAAGGTCGAGAGCTTCTACGCGGTCAATGAAGTCTCGCTGCTGCGCGAGACGCGGCAGACCGCCAAGATCGAGATCAGCGTCAACGAACGCGTGCGCATCGCCGAGCTGGCCGCGGACGGCGTGCTGCTGGCCACGCCGGTCGGCTCGACCGCGTACAACTACTCGGCCAGCGGGCCGATCCTGCCGCTCGATTCGCAGATGCTCGCGCTGACCCCGATCAGCCCGTTCCGCCCGCGCCGCTGGAAGGGGGCGATCCTGCCCGACCGCAGCCGGGTGACCTTCCGCGTGCTCGAGCCGGGCAAGCGCCCGGTCGCCGCGGTGGCCGACCAGAAGGAGCTGCGCGACGTGGCCGAAGTGCATCTGCAGATCGACCGCAGCCGCGAGATCACGCTGCTGTTCGACCCCGGCCACGCGCTCGACGAGCGGATCGTCGCCGAGCAGTTCGCCTATTGAGCGGGCCCGCCAAGGGGCCTGCGACATTCGCCCGGGACGGGCCCTTCGATTTCCCTCAGGACAGGCTTGTCAAACCTCGGGACGGCCCATATAGGCGCACCCCTGCCCGTGAGGCTGCTCCCCGATAGCTCAGCGGTAGAGTAGGTGACTGTTAATCACTTGGTCGTTGGTTCGAATCCAACTCGGGGAGCCACTTAGCTCCGATATAGCGCTGATTTCATTTGGTAATCCGGCCACGCCTGAAATCGGCTCCCACATCAGCGCACCATTCCCGAACAAAGAAAACCCCCGCCGAAGCGGGGGTAGGTCCGACTGTCTCGCGAGGTTGGATGCGCGGCTAAACGCCTTCGTCGTAATCGCCTTCGTCGCCATTCAACTCGACATCGCCATTCGGCTCCGCGTCCGTTTCGTCACCGATGTGCCGATACTTGTGGTGCGAGTAGAGCTCGCGCTGCGCCACCGCCCCGGCAATCATGTGGTCGTCGCCAGCGGCGCAACGGTCGCTGTCGTCGTCCTCGTCATCCTCGCGGACGGTGGAGAACCACGGGTGCAGGGACTTGCCCTCGATCCGGCCGGCGCGGCGGGTGGCGGGTGTCAGGGTGTGCCACTCGGCATAGGACACGTCCCCTTGCGCGTCGTCGTCGGGCTCGAGGTCGGACATGTCGGCTTCCCGATCATGGTTGTCCTCGAGATCGGGGTCGCCGTCGAACTCGTCCAAGCGGGCCAGAAACGACTCCACGGCCATTTCGATCGCCTCGCGGGTATCGGGCACAAGGAAACCCAGCGGCGCGCGCAAGGCGGCCTCCGACGGCGTGATAACGATGTGTTGCATGATGCTTCTCACTGGTTTGGCCTCTGACAGCCGCTTCCACGTGACGGACGTGGTGCCGGGAGGGTCAGAGCCGGCCAGTGAGACCGGTGGGACGTTTTTCCCTTTCGGGTATTGTATGTGCGCCCCGCTCCCGACATAAGTCGTCGGTCAGCGGAGGACGCCAGTCCACGCTGCTCTTTTCGGCGATGAATCCGTTGGCGCGGCTTCACCGCCTATCACTGGTCCGGGCTCTGACACCCAGCGGACACTATGCCTTCAGCTTGGAATCTGAGCAAGCCCTTCGGGGCTCATCGCTTTCTATGCTGGGCCAGGACCCGTTCGTATTCCTGCGCGATTTTGCGATCATTCCTGCGGACAATCTTCCCCGGATTGGCGGTCGGCCGGTAGGGCGTGTCCAGGAAGGTGTGTCGCTCGATGTACTCAGCGATATCAGTTGCCGCATAGCGGATGATGCGCGCGGACAGCCTGACGTATCGAATTTCGCCCTTAGCGCGAAGGTCGCGGAGCGTTCGAGCGCTCAGGCCGAGGATCTTAGCTGCCTCGCGCTCGGTATAGAGTTGCGGCAGCTCAGTCGTCATCGTCCCACACATCCATGGGGTCGACCGCGCCATCGGCCGGCGACACGTTTCCCTCAAAGCGATCGACCTCCGCTGCACTGATTCTGATCAGCGTGCCAAGGCGAAAAGCGGCCAGCTTCCCACTACCAATGATCTTGCGGACAAGACCCTCGCTGCATTGCCAGCGCTCGGCGAGCTGCGCGACGGAGTAGGACGGGCGCGAATCTAGGGGCACCCGTTGCCTCTACCACGAAACGGGGGCTAGATAATTCTTGAGGAGGAGCACCTAGCATGAGGTATGTCGGTGCGAACTTGCCGCCAGCATATGTCGAGGCGATGGATCAGTGGCGGTTGGCGCAGGACGATCGACGTCTCACGCGCGGCGATGCACTGGAGTATTTCGTGGCGAAGGGACTGGGGGCGGAATTGCCCACCTTTGAGGGTCGACCGCGCCCGGCTTCACAGGCAGAAATAGATGAGAGGGGCGAGCGCTTTTGTCAGCTCTACGCCGAGCTTGGAAGCTATGCGGCCGTCGCTCGCGAGGTCAGCCTATCGGTCGAGAGGGTCAGGCAGGTCATCGCCCGCTATGAAAGGGTCAATCGCACTTGATTAATGAACGCATAGCGATGCCAGAAGACAGGGTGAAGTAGCATGGCAGAAGAACGTAACATCTCATTCCACCTGACGGACGACAAGAACTTCAAGAATCCAGTCTGGGCAATCAGCGACACCCTGGTTCCGGCGATCGGGGACTCAATCACGATCGAGAGCGTAGACGACGCGTTTGACACCTATCGTGTCGTAGGCCGCAATTGGAATACCGCGAAACAAGGCGCGAGCTCGTTTACTCAGGTGCGGGTGATTGTCGCCGAGGTCACTGACCCCTGGTTCCTATAATCTGCTAGGTCGGAGGCATGAGCGAGTCGCCCCTTGACCCCTTCCATCGGCACGAAGTCTTGCACGCGGCGCAAATGGTCCGCTCAATGTTCGACGAATTTGTCGAGCAGCATCCGTTTACCCAAGCCGATGCCGAGCTGCGGGAAGGCGCGCTCAAAGCGTCCGAGGCGCTCGGCGAGTTCTACCAGCTTGTCGGGCGAAAAACGCTCTAGGTCACCGACTCATATAGCGCATCCAAATTCTGGTTGAGGCGAGTTTGACCAGAGCGAGATAGTTGGCGGCGTGCTTCTCGTA
>DATDLP010000017.1:0-6874 GCA_036519255.1 Croceibacterium sp. | reverse complement strand
GGGCGGAGCGGCCCCGACCCTGAGCAGGAACTCGGCTTCGGCAGCGCCGAATCCGCCGTCGAACACCGCCATCGAGACCGGCGTCTCGCCGGCAGGGAAGATGCTGTCGGCGAAGATCGGCCCGGCAAGGCGGTCGCTGCCCACCGTCTCGGACGTCGGCGGCATGATCCGCCCGACCTTCCAGCCGCCGACCGTGCTGGCGCCGAGCGCGAGCGCATGATCCTGCACGCGATAGGCTTGTTCGAGCGTGGCAGGAAGCGTGCCGGGATAGCCCGGCAGCGGACGAGCCTCGCGGCGCGCAGTCACGAAAGCTTCGGCGATTCGCTGCGCCTCTTCGTGCTCTGCCCTGTCGTTCAACCGGACTCTCCCGTCTCTCAATTCCGTTCCTGCGCCTATAGGAAACCGGTGTCATTCACAAGCGCTTTGCGTGCGGGGAGCCACGCCGGACCATCTTCGCTGGTCTTTCAGAAACCGGTGTCATAAAGTGCGCTGCTGACGGGCGGCCGCCGGGATGGCATGGCGGGCGCGTTTCGCGGCGGGGGATGGCGAAAGTGAAGAGCAGCAGGGCGCAGCCGACGATCAACGACGTCGCCTCCGCCGCCGGAGTTTCCAAGAAGACCGTCAGCCGGGTGATCAACCGCTCGCCGCTGCTCAATGACGACACCCGCAAGCGCGTGCTCGAGGTGATCGCGCAACTCGGCTACGTGCCCAATCCGCAGGCGCGCGCGCTGGCGTTGCGGCGCAACTTCCTGATCGGCCTGATCCACGACAACCCCAACGCGCAGATGGTGCTCAACGTCCAGCAGGGCATCCTCGAGGCGCTGCGGCACACCGAGTTCGAGTTGATCGTGCGCCCGGTCGACCGCGGTTCGCCGACCATGCTCGAGGACATCCGCCAGTTTCTCGAGCGCCAGCGGCCGTACGGTGTGATGCTGCTGCCGCCGATCTCGGAGAACGACGCGCTGGCCGAGTTGTGCGTCGAGATCGGTTGCCGCTACGTGCGCATGGGCTCCGCGGTGCTCGACGAGCCCGAGCACATGGTGGCGTCGAACGACCGCGAGGCGGTGTGCGAGGCTGTGGGTTTCCTGGTCGAGGCCGGCCATCGGCACATCGGGCTGGTCGCGGGCCCGAAGGGGTTCCGTTCGGCGCACGAGCGGCTGCTCGGCTTCAGGGACGCGATCCAAGGCGCCGGGATGCCGTTCGAGGAGAGCCTCGTGGCGCACGGCAACTACACTTTCGATTCGGGCGTCAAGGCGGCCGAGAAGCTGCTCGATCATGCGCCACGGCCGACCGCGATCTTCGCCTCGAACGACGAGATGGCGGCCGGCGTGATGCACGCCGCGCGCCAGCGCGGTATGGAGGTCCCGCGCGACCTGTCGATCATCGGCTTCGACGACACGCCGATCGCTGCGCACATCTGGCCGCCGCTGACCACCGTGCGCTGGCCGATCGCGACGATGGCCCGCGCCGCGGCGCGCAAGCTCGTCACCGGCGACGAGCGCGCCGAGGAGGGGCAATCGCTGTTCCTCTCGACGCTGATCCGCCGGGCCTCGGTCACGCCGCCGGGGAGTCGGTGAGGGCGCCGGAGCGGCCTTGCAAAGATTCTTGACACCGGTTACCAAATCGGTCGCATGCAGCAGGCCCTCGAGCCTGATCGCCACGGAGAGGACGATGTTCGAACGCACCTATTACGCCACGCATCCCGCCATGATGGAGTGCGTCTCGAACGAGGAGCTGCGCGACCGCTACCTGATCGGCGGCCTGTTCCGCGACGGCGAGGTCGTGCTCAACTACACCCACGCCGACCGCTTCGTGATCGGCGGCGCCGTGGTCGGGCAGGGCGAGCTGCGATTGCCGGATCAGACCGAGCCTGCGTCGGCCGCGGGCAAGCCGTTCCTCGAGCGACGCGAGCTTGCGATCGTTAACGTGTCGGGCACCTCGGGCGCAGTCACTGTAGACGGCGAACGCTTCGAGCTTGGCAACAAGGATTGTCTCTACGTGACGATGGGCGCGAAGGACGTGGTGTTCTCGGGCCAGGGCGCGCGGTTCTATCTCGCCTCGTGCCCCGCGCACAAAGCCTTCACCACGCGCAAGCTGTCGATCGGCGAAGCCAACGCGCTCGAGCGCGGCAGCCTTGAGGAATCGAACGAGCGGACAATTTACCAGCTGGTGATCCCCGGCGTGTGCGACAGCGCGCAGCTCGTGATGGGCCTGACCGTGCTCAAGCCCGGCTGCGTCTGGAACACGATGCCGCCGCACATCCACGAGCGCCGCAGCGAAATCTACTTCTACTTCGACCTCGAAGGCGCCAACGACCGCGTGTTCCACTTCATGGGCCAGGGCGACCAGCTGCGCCAATTGGTGATGGCGAACGAAGAGGCGGTGATCAGCCCGGTATGGTCGGTGCACATGGGGGCGGGGACCAAGGCCTACGCTTTCATCTGGGCCATGGCGGGCGAAAACGTGGACTACACCGACATGAACGTCCTCGACATCTGCCAGCTGCAGTGATGCGCCACCCTTTCGACCTTTCGGGCAAGGTGGCGGTGGTCACCGGCGCCAACACCGGCATCGGCCAGGGCATCGCGCTGGCGCTCGCTGCGGCGGGCGCCGACATCGCCGCGGTCGGCCGCACCCCGGCGGAGGAGACCGCGGCGCAAGTCCGCGCGCTGGGGCGCCGCGCCGAGCTGATCGGCGCGGATCTCTCGACAATCGAACCGGTCGGCCGCGTGGTCGGCGAGACCGTCGAGCGGCTCGGCGGGCTCGACATCCTCGTCAACAACGCCGGCATCATCCGCCGGGCCGACAGCCTCGAGTTCACCGAGGACGACTGGGACGCGGTGATCGACACCAATCTCAAGTCGGTGTTCTTCCTGTGCCAGGCCGCGGCGCGGCACATGGTCGGCGCGGGCGGAGGCAAGATCGTCAACATCGCTTCAATGCTGACCTTCCAGGGCGGCATCCGTGTGCCGAGCTACACCGCCTCGAAGAGCGGGATCGGCGGGTTGACCAAGATCCTCGCCAACGAATGGGCAGCCAAGGGGATCACCGTCAACGCGATTGCCCCGGGCTATATCGCGACCAACAACACCGCCGCGCTGCAGGCCGACGAGAGCCGCAACCGGCAGATCCTCGAGCGCATTCCCGCCGGGCGCTGGGGCGACCCCGGCGATCTCGGCGGCGCGGCCGTGTTCCTCGCCTCGTCGGCGTCCGACTACGTGAACGGCCACATCCTTGCGGTTGACGGCGGCTGGCTTGCCCGCTGACACGGTCGTCTTCGGCGAAGTCCTGCTGCGTCTGTCTGCGCCCGGGCGCGAGCTCATGCTCCAGTTCGGGCGGCTCGACGTGCATGTCGGGGGGGCGGAGGCCAACGTGGCGGTCGCGCTCGCGGGCCTGGGTCACAGGGTCCGGATGGCCAGCGCGGTGTCAGACAACCCGCTCGGCCGCGCTGCGGTCACCTTCCTGCGCGGCCAGGGCGTCGATTGTAGCGGGATTGCACAACGCGAGGGCCGGATGGGGCTCTACTTCCTGACACCCGGGGCGGGGCTACGCGCCTCCGAGGTGGTCTACGACCGCGCCGGTTCGAGCTTCGCGCAGGCCGACGGCTACGAATTCGACTGGCCGGTGCTGTTCGCCGGCGCGAAGCGGCTGCACCTCTCGGGCATCACTCCCGCGCTCGGGCCGAGGAGCGCCGACGCGGCGCTGGCCGCGGTCGATGCGGGGCGCGCCGCGGGCCTGTCGGTGTCGTTCGACTGCAACTACCGCGCTCGGCTGTGGGACAGCTGGGACAGCGACCCGCGCGGCGTGCTGACCCAGCTCGTCGGCTCGGCCGACGTGCTGTTCGGCAACCACCGCGACGTGAGCCTGCTGCTCGGCCGCGAGTTCGGCGGCGAGGGGGCCGCGCGACGCCGCGAGGCGGCGGAGGCGGCGTTCGCCGTTTTCCCGAACCTGCGTGTGATCGCCTCGACCGCGCGCCATGTCGAGGATGCCGACCGGCACCGGATCGCTGCGCGCATCGACACGCCCGACGGCGAGCACCAGACCGAGGAGGTCACCGTCTCGGGCATCGTCGACCGGATCGGCGCGGGCGATGCTTTCGCCGCCGGCGTGCTCGACGGCCTGATCGCCGGCCACGACCTCGACCGCATCGCGCGCAGCGGCCTCGCGCTCGGATGCCTCAAGCACAGCATTCCGGGTGACGCGAGCCTGTTCCGGCGCGAGGACATCGACGCCTTCCTCGCAGGCGGCCTGGACGTCCGCCGGTGATTGCCCGGCGTGAGCTGCTCGCGGGCTCGGCCGTGCTGCTCTCGCTTTCCGCCGCGCCCGCATTTGCTGCCGCAACGAGCGAGGTTGCGACACGTGCGGGCCGCGTGCGGGGCTCGGTCGAGGGCGGCGTGCACGTGTTCCGTGGCTTGCGCTACGGCGAGGACACGCGCCCGGTGCGCTTCCGCGCGCCCGTGCCGGCGAAGCCGTGGGACGGGACGGCCGAGGCCAACGCCTTCGCTCCATCGTGTCCGCAGCGCGGCGCCGTCAACCTGCCGCACAGCGAGGACTGCCTGTTCCTCAACGTCTGGACCCCCGGGCCCGATGCGCGGGCGAAGCGGCCGGTCATGCTGTACATCCACGGCGGCGCCTACTCGTCGGGCAGCGCGGTCGACCCGCTGCAGGACGGCGCGCGGCTGGCCGCGCACGGCGATGTCGTGGTGGTCACCGTGAACCACCGCCTCAACGCGTTCGGATACCTCTACCTCGCGCGGCTTGATCCGCGCTTTGCCGACAGCGGCAACGTGGGGCAGCTCGACCTGATCCTCGCGCTGCAGTGGGTGCGCGACAACATCGCCGCGTTCGGCGGCGATCCGGCGCGGATCATGGTGTTCGGCCAGTCGGGCGGCGGGGCCAAGATCGCGACGATGATGGCGATGCCCGCCGCCGACGGGTTGTTCCATGCAGCCGCGACCATGAGCGGGCAGCAGGTGACCGCCTCGGGCCCGCTCAACGCCGGCAAGCGTACCGCTGCCTATCTGGCGCGCCTCGGTGTGACGCGGGCCGATGCGCTGCTCGAGCTGCCAGTCGGGCGGCTGGTCGAGGCGCTCGATGCCGAAGATCCGATTCTCGGCGGTGGGGTCTATTTCGGGCCGGTGCTCGACATGACATGGCTCACGCGCCATCCGTTCTACCCCGACGCCGATCCGCGCTCGCTCGCGATCCCGATGTTGCTCGGCAACACGCACGACGAGACGCGTGGGTTCTTCGGGCCAGAGCATCCGAAGATCATAGGACTCGACTGGAGCAACCTCGCCGAGCGGATGGCGCCGGAGCTGCGCATCGACGTGCTGCCCGAATGGGTCGTGGCGCGATTCCGCGAACGTTATCCGGCGATGTCCCCGACCGAAGTGTTCTACGCCGCAACCACCGCTGGGCGCAGCTGGCGCGGGCAAGTAATCGAGGCCGACGAGCGCGCCCGCGCCGGCGCGGCGGCGACGTGGGTCTACCAGCTCGACTTTCCCTCCCCGCTGCAGCCCGAGCGCGGTGCGCCGCACACGCACGACATTCCGCTGGTGTTCGGCACGCTTGATGCGCCGGGCTCGCTCACCGGCACCGGCGAGGCCGCGCAGCGCGTGAGCCGGCAGATGATGGACGCCTTCGTCGCGCTCGCGCGCACGGGTGATCCGAACCATGCGGGGTTGGGCGCCTGGCCGCCCTATCGCCTACCCGAACGAGCGACGATGATCTTCGACGCGCGCTCGCGGCCGGAGAACGACCCGCGTCGCTGGGAGCGCGAGTTGTTTGCGCGGGTTCCGTACATCCAGCCCGGCAGCTAACCGCCCTCTCCAAGAAAATGACCGTTCGGGACGAACGGCTTTGGTTTTCTGATCGAGAAGGACCGATCCCCATGGACCCCGATCACGCCAGACCGGCCGCGCGCGCCCAAGTGAGGAACAGCTCGGGCCAGGCCCCCGCCGGCTTCACGAGGACCTTGCGGATGCCGAAGCCGTGGCCGCCGTGCGCGAACAGGTGCGTCTCGGCCGGAATCCCCCGCTCCTTCAGCGCCGCGCGCAGCAACAGCGCGTTCTCCACCGGCACGGCGTCGTCGTCCTCGGCGTGGAGGATGAAGAACGGCGGGGCGCCCACCGGCACGTTGAGGTGCGGCGAGTGCGCGCGCTCGAGCGCGGCCGGCGCGTCCTTGCCGACCAACTGCTCGCGCGAGCCCGCGTGCGCGATCGGCGCGGTCATCGAGATCACCGGATAGATCGCGGCCAGGGCGAAGGGCCGGGTGGAGAGCGTGTCCGCCGCGTCGACAGGCGCATAGGTGCGTGTCGCGAAACGCGTGCCGAGATCGGCGACAACATGCCCACCAGCGGAGAAGCCCATCGCCGCGACGCGCTCCGGATCGAGGCCATAGTCGCGCGCCCGATACCGGATCAGGCGCATTGCGCGCTGCGCATCGGACAGCGCGACGTCGGGTCCCGCGGCCCAGCCATCGCCCGGCAGGCGGTAGAACAGCACGAACACCGTGAATCCGCGCGCCGAGAGCCAGTGGCCGAGCTCGTAGCCTTCCTTGTCGACCACCACCCGGACGTAGCCGCCGCCGGGCGTCACCAGCACCGCGGCGCCGTTGGGCACGCTCGGGCGGAACACCGCCATGCGCGGCCGGACGATACCGGTGAAGGCGCGGTCGGCGAGCTGAGCGTCGGTGCTGCGCTCGGTGACGGTCTCGACCGGCAGCACTGCTGGCGCGCCCGGTGCGCCATCGGGCCACAGGTCTATCGTCTCGTGGGGCTGGATCAGCCCGCCCGGCAGTGCGCGCTCCGCGGACGGCAGGGCTGTCTGCGCTGCCGCGCGCTGCGCCAGGCCTGCGGCCAGCGCCGTGCCA